>JAISZW010000175.1 GCA_031284445.1 Candidatus Methanovirga basalitermitum
TCAAAGCTATTTTCAACAGTTTAAAAATTATCTTTATTTAATTCTTTGGAAATCACTTACTTTTTAATTTAAAGAACCATATATTTTTATTTTAATAATTAATCTTTAATTTGGATGTATTTTTGGAAAAAATATGAAATCTGATGATGTATCATGTTAAATCTCTATGGAAGTTCCGTTGATTTTCTACACTTTTGAGACACCCTGTTATAATAAAATTAATATTAACAAAATAGTTACAAACATGTCCAAAAAATATTATCATTAAAATTCTCCACACAAGACAAAAACCTTAAGTTGACAACATTGATTAAAAACCATCTTTCATACGATCAATTTAAAAATGATGAAGAAGATTTAAACAATTTTTATTACTTTAATGAATAATTAAGTAGGAACAGGGAATTTTAGGTGTAAACATACTTTAAAATTCAAAAAAAGCTGTTCTTGGTTCTACAAAGCAAGATGGGCGAATAGCTAATATTCTAACTCCACTTGCTCTTTGTTCTCCAATGTTAATAAATGAACCTAAAACAGTTGCATTCCCTCCAAGACCCATTGCACCTATCTGAAGTTGATTTAACCTTTCACTAAAATTTTTCTCTAAATCAGATTGTTTATCTAAACTTCCATAAGCCATCCCTTTTAACATCAATGATGTTGCCTCAAAATGTGTTCTTCCAATACCAATAGATGGAATGGCTGGTGTGCATCCAAGAAGTTTTAAATTATCTTTTAAATGGTTAAATGCCAGATTAAAAATATTGTTATAGTCTCTTTTATGAAAAACTTTGCGTGTTTTGGCTCTTATCTCTGAACCTCCACCGAGTAATAGAATATGAACTTTAATCTTATCTCCATTATATGTATCTATTAAAAAAGATGCTGGTTTGAGATTTTCGCTATTTGGACATAGTCCTTTTGATTGTTCTATTCTTTCAATATCATTACCTTTTACAGCCATTGGTCTTCCTGGTAAGTTTTTAAGTCCAAGACTTATTCCTTCTTTAATATCCTCAAAGAGTCTGTTTGGAATATTTTTAACATCGTTACCTACTTCAATTAAAACATGAGGAATTCCTGTATCATCGCATAAAGGAACTTTGTCTTTTTCTGCTATTTCCATGTTTTTAATCATTAAGTTTAATGCCCATTTAGCACTTTCACTTGTTTCATTAAGATAAGCATTTTTTAAGGCTTTAGCCCTATCTTTAGAATATCTTGTACCTGCTCTAATAAGAGTTTTTTCAACTTTATCTGCAAGATCCATTGAATTTTCTCCACTAATTTGAAAAATATATTTTAAGGTAAAGGAATGTTTTCTCTACTAACTATAATTTCAGTTAAATATGGTTTTTTAAGAGATTTAGCTTTTTTAATAGCTAAAACAAGTTCATTAAAAGTAGAAACCTTTTCTGCTTCAATACCATAACCATTTGAAATAGCTATAAAATCAGGATTCTTTAAATCAACTGCATAAGGTTCCATATTATAGAAACACTCTTCCCATTGTCTGATTATTCCAAGTTGATTGTTGTTTAAAACAAAAAGAGTGATTGGTAAGTTATGCTCAGCTATTGTTGCTAAATCTTGAATATTCATCTGAAAACCACCATCACCCATAATAACTACTATTTCTTTTCCTGGATTAGCTATTGACGCACCTATTGATCCAGGTAACCCATAACCCATTGGAATTAATCCTCCTGAATTAATTAAACGTCCTTTTTCACTTGGATTATGAAATATAAGAACCCAACTTGTATGACTCCCAGCATCGTTAACGATTAAACTATCTTTGTGAGCATTCAAAATTGTTTCTATAGCTTTTTGAGGTTTTAAAACATTTCCATCGGTAGAATATATTTTAGATTTATCAGGAATATCTTTATTTTTAAGGTTAATGGATAACCAATCATCATCAATCTTACCAAAAATATCTTCATTTTTTATTCTATTTAAAAACTCTTTAACATCGCCATTAATCTTAATTTCTCCTTTAAGAGTAGCTTTATCGATATTAACATGAATTATTTTATTATCAAATCTCTTCATAAATTCATCTATTTTATCTAACTCTTCTCTGTCCAAGTTTAAAGTCCTTTCATTAAGAGTAGCTCCTAAGACAAGGACTATGTCAGAATCTTTAAAAATCGTGGTAGAAGCCTCACTTCCTCTGATTCCAATGATTCCAAAATTCAATGAGTCTTCACAATCTAAAATCCCATTAGCATGATAAGTACAAACAGTCGGAATTTTATATTCCTTAACTAACTTTTTAACAATCTCTATTGAGTTAGATCTTCTTACACCCTCTCCCAGTACTATTAATGGTTTTTTAGTTGATTTCAATTTTTGAATAGCTAAGTCCATGTTTGAATAATCATATTTTGGATTGTAGTTAACTTCTTTGTTGATTACATCGTCAATATTTTCATCAGCTAAAACATTTTTGCCTATATTTAAATGTATGGGTCCACGAGGTTCTTTTTTAAATATTTCAACAGCCTCTTTAAGATTTAAAATAGCTATTTTACCATTCTTTGGATTGTAACTTTTAATTGTTAAAGGCTTAAAAATCGATGTTAAATCAATATCCTGTATTGTGTTTTTTCCTTTAAGTGAAATAGGAACATCTGCAGTAATAACAAGTAAAGAAACTGAGTCTTTAAAAGCAGTTGCTACACCCATAATAAGATTTAAAGCCCCAGGTCCTGCCGTTGAAACACAAACTCCGAATTTTTCTGAAGTTCGACTGTAGACATCAGCAGCGATTGAAGCTGTCTGTTCATTTCTACATAGAATATGCTTAATCTTAGATTTACTAAGTGCTTTATAAAAACCCGCAATTTGTTCACCAGGAACTCCAAAGATAAATTCTGCACCTTCTTTTTCCAATAATTTAACCATAATTTCAGCTGTATTCATTACAATCACTCTTTTTAATAAGAATAAAATGGTTTTTAATGCATAAAACGTACCCATTACAAGCAACAAGAACTTTAGGTTTTAATAACAGCAAAATGGTTTGATAATCATCTTAGATATTGATCTATTAGTATGATCCTTACTTAAAGGTTCAATTTTAATTTTTAAACCTTATTCTATTTCTTGATAAGAACCAGTATAATCACCAGAACCAATAACCTCAAAAACAACTCCCTGAACTATCCTATCACCCTTTTTTATCTTATAATCAAAGTCCCCATGATTACACAATAAAAACATTAATGTCCCATAGAACCCAGGATCACCAACAGCTGTTTGAACAGAGATAAACGAGCGGAGTAAAGTTGACCTTGGTTTGTATAACATAGAATAACCCTTAGGAATTTTTATTTTACGATCAATAGTAACAAAATAAGCTGTTCTAGGTTTAAGCGTATAAATCGGTCCATTTAATGGTTCAAGCTTTGGTAAATTCTTTTTATCATCAATTAATGAACCAGAAGATTTTTGAATAAAAACCTCATCAATTGGTAAGTCAATTCCAGAAGCTTGTACTAATTCTTTAAAATTCGGGAATAATTTAATAAGTTCTTTCTCACCAAGCATAACTAATCACAACATAGACAGAAAAAATAATAAATTTTTCTTTTAAACTTCTCAAAAACTTTTAACTATATGAAAATAACATCTTAATAGTGTTATATAACTTATAATTTGATTTAAGGCAATGAATGTATAGCACTCATAGAAAAGTTGTTAATTTTTCAAAGAACTCTCATATCTTAATATTTCTTATTTTTAAATTTAATATTATAAAAATGTTTATTTTTAAAATATATCATTTAATAATAATTATAGTCATTTTGGAAAAGTTTGTCATTTTATAAAATATTATATCCAATATAATTTATTTAAATTTGATTTAAAGAATTTTTATAATTATAATTAAGATTAATAATTGATAAAC
>JAISZW010000180.1 GCA_031284445.1 Candidatus Methanovirga basalitermitum
GTTTATCAATTATTAATCTTAATTATAATTATAAAAATTCTTTAAATCAAATTTAAATAAATTATATTGGATATAATATTTTATAAAATGACAAACTTTTCCAAAATGACTATAATTAAGTCATGGTATTCTGTTTATTGAAATATAAAATAATAAGAACCATTGAAAGCAAATAGCTATTAAATTTAATTACACTAATGGAAATAAAGGCATGTTAAGCAACATTTATTTAGAAGTACTTATTTTAATTATCCTAATACTTATAACTGGATTATTGTCAATGGCTGAATTAGCAATTGCATCATCACGGAAAGTTAAATTAGAGAAAATGGGGAAAGAAGGTATTAAAAATGCCTCAATAGCTATTAAATTAATGCAAAATCCTAATGAATATTTATCATCCATACAAATGGGAATTACTCTCATTGGAATATTAACAGGGGTAATTGGAGGTTCTACTATTTCCAAACCTCTTGAAAATATAATTGAAGATTATATTCCATTTGGCAATATAACAGCTATTCTTTTAGTGGTTATTGTTACCACATATTTTACTATGCTAATCGGAGAACTTGTTCCAAAAAGGATAGCATTGAACAACCCCGAAAAAATAGCTGTTAAAATAGCAAGATTCACGAAAATATTATCAAAAATATCTGCACCAATTGTCATTATTCTTAGTAAATCAACAGACTTTGTATTAAAGATAATCGGTTCTAAAAAAACAAAACTGGATTTAGCTACAGAAGATGAAATTAAGTTACTCATTAAAGAAGGGATTAAAGATGGAACTATAGAGAAAGAAGAGGAAGATATTCTTAAAAGAGTTTTTCGTTTAGATGAGGAAAAAGTAGATATGTTAATGACTCCAAAAAAGGACATAATATGGATAGATTTAGAAGAAGGATACGATGAATTAAAGAAAACAATCATTGAAAGCGAAAGATCTATATTTCCAGTTGCAAGTGATGACATTGATAACATTATAGGAGTTGTTCAAACAAAAGATATTTTAAGTTCTCTATTATCTGAAGAAGAACTAAACATTGAATCCTATATAAAGAAACCATTGATTGTGCCTGAAAACTTATCAACACTTTCTATTTTAAAAATATTAAAGGAAAACAAAGAATATGTTCACATGGCATTAGTTGTAGATGAATATGGGAATGTAGAGGGTTTAATAACTCTAAATGATATTCTTGAGGGAATTGTTGGAGATATTCCAGGTATTGATGAAACAGATGACCCAAAAGTTGTTAAAAGAAAGGATGGGTCTTGGTTAATTGATGGTGGCTTTGGTATTGATAACTTCAAAGAATTTTTTAAAATTGAAGAAGACATGCCTCAAGAACATGAAGATGGATACACTACATTGGCAGGATTTATTTTAAGCTATTTAGAAAGACTTCCAGAATTAGGAGAAACATTTGCTTGGAACAAATTTAAATTTGAAGTTGTTGATATGGATGGACATATCATAGATAAGGTTTTAATTAATAAGAAATAGTTTAGTAGGTTTTGGATCTTTATGAATATTTAAATCAGATGATATTTTAGGGTATGGATTATACACATTAAGCTTATTCTTCTTTGCAATTCTTTTTTTCAATTTAATTAGTTTATTGTGGGCATATGAATCTTTCACATTGTATCGCATTGTCCTGCTACCATACACTCAGATGATGAGTAACATGATTAACGATGTTCACCCATATTTGGGTAGTGTACTTTTATATTACTTAAGTTTTATATAGTAGTTATGCTCATAGATATATACATGAAAAAGTTGAGGTGTTTATTTATGGGTAAACATGGTCCTAAACCAAGTTTTGTGAATTTTATTTGTCCAAATAAGGATTATGGTAAAATTGAAAAAGGTAATGTGATAGGTAATGGTACTTATAAAAACAGAAATGGTACTCTTTAAATATGTTTGCAGAACATGCTCTAAAAGTCTTCAAATGCAAACACAATACCACATAATTTAAAAATCAAAGGTGTGGACGAAAAGAAATATGTTTTTCTTCTTAAAAAATGCTTTTAAAAGGCATGTTAAAAGGGTCAGCATCCGTTTTTCTAACTTAAAGATAATTTTTAAGTAAAAAAATATTTTGTTTTATATAGAACTTCCAAAATATTTATTTAAAAGTTGAATATAGATAAAAAATAAATTATAAAACACTATAATTGAAAATAGAATTTTTATAGCATTAAATTTGAATATATAACTAAAATATGCATAAATAATTTATCAGATTTGTATATGGTGATAGTTTGGAAATTAAATGGATAGGACATTCAGCATTTGAAATTGTAACTGAAAATGATATAAAAATTATTGTAGATCCTTTTATAAGTAACAATCCTTCAACTAATATACCTGTTGAAGGTATAGAGGTAGACTATATTCTATTAACTCATGGACACTCAGATCATTTTGGGGATGCGATGGAAATAGCTAATAGAACTGGTGCTAAATGCATTGCTACCCATGAAATATCGCTATTCCTTTCAAAACAAGGATTAGAATCTATTGGAATGAATATTGGAGGATCTATATCTCTTAGTGATGTTAAAATCACCATGCTTGAAGCCAAACATTCTGCAGATATTGACTTTACAGAAGAAATAATGTCTGGTGGTGTTGCTTGTAGCTATTTAATAGAGTCCGAGTCTGGAAATAAAATTTTACATTGTGGAGACACGGGTTTATTCTCAGACATGGAGAAAATAATTGGGGCAATATATAAGCCCGACATTGTGTTGGTTCCTATTGGAGGAAGGTTTACTATGGGACCATTTGAAGCAGCATTAGCTATAAATTGGTTTTCTCCAAAAATAGCTATTCCAATGCATTATAATACATTTCCACCAATAGAACAAGATCCAATAATATTTTCTAATTTTGTTAAGCAGTTAAATCCAGAGATCGATGTTGTTATTCTAAATCCTGGTGAAACTTTTGAAGTTAAGGAAATAATTGATTAAAAGGTTTAACTATGAGACTCGAGCAATTATTAGAAAAATGTCCTAAATGTGGGACTACAGATAAAACTGCAAAGAAAAAATTTCTTGATGAGCATAAGGCATACACAAAATTAAAATCTATCAGTTGTGATAAATGTGGTCATGTGTTTGAAGAAAAATAGATAGATTATTAAAAATGATTCAAATAGGTGAGTTTATGGATGAAAAATTATCAGTAAACGATGCAATAAACAAATTAAACGACGAAGATCCTAAAATAAGAACATTTGCTGTCAATAGCTTGAAAGGAATTAAAGATGAGAAAATAATACAACCATTGATCGAAGCTTTAAAAGATGAAGATATTCTCATTAAATATGATATAGCTAAAATATTGGGAGGTATGGGAGAATTAGCTGCTGAGCATTTAATAGCTAAGATTGAAAAAGAGGAGGATGATTTCAAAAAATTCGCTTTATTAGCTTTAAAAGAGACTAAAAGCAATAAAACAATTGATTATTTTGTTGATTATCTAAATAATGAAAATTGGAGTCTTAGAAAAATTGCTATCAGGTCTCTTGGTGAACTTAAAGCAATTGACTATATAGATCTAATATCTAATGCAACAAATGATGAAGATTGGGGTGTAAGACTTGCAGCTATCAGGTCTCTTGGAGATTTAGAAGTTGAAGAGGCAATTGCTCCGATTAAAAAAGCAAGAAGAAAAAACAAAGACAAAGACTTTAAAAAGGCGGCTAATAAAGCAATTAAACAAATTGAAAAAGCAGTTAATAAAAAATAGCCATTAATCTTAAACTAACAATAAAAATCTTTAAATACTATAAAATAAACAACTGTATTAGTAGATTAAAATTAACATCACTTAATACAATTTAGCAGGGATGGTCGAGTGGTCAAAGGCGATAGGTTGAGGGCCTATTGGGTTAGTCCCTTCGCGGGTTCGAATCCCGTTCCCTGCATCAACTACCATTTTAAATAAAAAGGATTGAATATATGATAAAAATAGATATTAAAGAATCATTCATGATTTTTATTAGAGGATTTTTCATGGGGTGTGCAGATGCCATACCTGGAGTTTCAGGTGGAACAATAGCATTAATTACTGGAATCTATGATAGGTTAGTACACGGAATTGGAAAAATCAAGTTTGGATTTATAAAACCATTGATAAAAGGCGATTTATCAGGATTTAAAGATAAACTAATAAATGAAATAGATTTTCAGTTATTCATACCTTTACTTTCAGGAATAGCTATTGCTCTAATTACATTATCTAAGATGATAACTTATCTAATGGATGTTTATCCAATTTATACTTTCGCATTCTTTTTAGGTTTAATATTAGCCTCAACATACATATTATATACACATATTGTTAAAATCTCTTTTAAAATAGCTATTATTTCAATATTAGGTTTTATACTTGCATACATTTTTGTAGGATTAAATCCAATAGCTGCTAATCATTCATTGATTGTTTTATTTTTCTCTGGAATGATAGCTATTTGTGCTATGATTCTTCCAGGAATTTCAGGTGCATTTTTACTTTTATTATTAGGGCAATATGAATACATGCTTAATGCTCTCCATAAATTCCATTTAAGTGAGATTATAACATTTTGTGTAGGTGCTACAATTGGAATACTATCATTTTCTAAACTTTTAGATTATCTTCTTGAGAATCACAAAGAAATTACAATGAGTTTTTTAATTGGTATCATGGTTGGTACTCTAAGATTACCTTATGATAAAATTCAAGAAGGTTTAATCACCTCTTCAAGTTTAACACCATTAATAATAGCTATTATCGTTGCAATAGTAGGTTTCATGTTGATTATAATCTTAGAGAAAAAGTTCAATATTGTTGATTAATAGATAACTAAAAATATAATTATTCCCAACAGACTGAAAAATAAGAATATTAAAATGTATCCAAAGATGCTGTTGTTAAAAGATGCTATCATCGCACCAATTAAGGCTCCTCCGATTAATTCTCCAATTAACTTGGACACTTAAACCCATGCTAAAGCAAAATCAACCGAAGAAAATTAGGATTCAGCAACAAAATAACAATCTAAAAACTAACACCTCCATGGAAAAACCCATAAAAATTAGTGAAAACAACTAACTAAATATCTGTAACATGAAATAAATCCTATGATATGAAAAATCAATTTGATAAAAAAAAAGAAAAACCCAAAAATATAAGATCAAAAACTACTAAAAATAACAAAAACATAAAAACACTTTACGAACTACTGAGTATATAAACATATAAAGTTCAAGTTAGACAATATCTTAATAAAAGTTAAGTATTTGTTGGTTTATTATGAGAATGACTAAGATTCATCCATCTACATACATAATTTACTATGTAATATTAATCATGTTTGCATTTTTATTTACTAATCCTTACTACAGCTTAACCTTTGCTATATGCATAATCACTCTAATAAGAATACAAGGAATTCAAAAGGAATTCAAAGGAGCTATCAAGGGATTTATAATAATGGGGATTATGATAGCTGTTATTAATCCATTAACATCTTATCAAGGAGCCACACGAATATATCTATGGGGCAACTATTTCATGACTCTTGAATCAATGATCTATGGAGTAATATTAGCTTTTTGTTTAATATTAACATTACTCGCTTTTACTTCATTTAATAAAGCTGTTTCTTACCAAGATTTACTTTATCTATTCTCAAAAAAATTCCCTGCAGTTTCGATAATAATAATAATGGCATTAAGATTTATACCACTATTAAATCATAGATTAGGAGAAATCAACAAATTGCATGATTTTGAAAATGAAAATTCAGAGAAAAAAGGACTTATCAATAAAATAAAGAATTTGGTCGATAGTTTAACTGTCATGATATCATGGACCCTTGAAGAATCTATGATAACTACAAAATCAATGAAGGCAAGAGGATATAAAACTGCAAAGAGAACAAGCTATTTATTCTATAAAATAAACAGGATTGATGTAATATTTACTTCATTTACAATAATAGCAGCTACTTTATCAATTATTGGTTTAATTTATGGTAATGGTAGAATAAATATATACCCTACAATTAACTTTTCATTTGATCAATTTCCGTTAAATATTTATTACTTCTCATTTTTACTTCTATTACTACCTTTAATTTACTTAGAAATTAAGGAGGAAATGGTTTGGCATTAGTTAAATTTGAAAACTTTAGTTTCGCAAGCTCAAGTAAAGAAATACTATCAAATATCAACCTTGAAGTTGAAGAAGGTGATTTCATACTATTTTGTGGTCCATCAGGATCAGGGAAAACAACCCTATTATCTAATGTAAAAAAAGAATTGGTATCTCCAGGTGAATTTGAAGGAAAAATCACCTTTAATTCAATTAACATCAAAAACTTAGATGATAAGCAATCAGCAACAGATATTGGATTTCTTTTTCAAAATCCTGACAGCCAAATAGTTACAGATACTGTTATTCAAGAAATAGCTTTTCCCCTCGAAAACATCGGGATGCCAACAGAAGATATAAGAAATAGAATAGCTGAAATGGCAGCATTCTTCTGTATTGATAATATACTATATAAAAATGTGAATGAATTATCAGGAGGACAAAAACAATTAGTGAATCTTTGTTCTCTACTTGTTCTCAAACCTAAATTATTACTACTTGATGAACCAACATCTCAGTTAGATCCCATAGCATCCTATGATTTTTTAACAATTTTAAGAAGATTAAATGAAGAATTTTCAATTACAATAATGATGAGCGAACATAGTGTTGATAATATTTTTCCTTTTGTAAATAAAGTGATATTTTTAAATAAAGGTTCAATCAAATATTCTAATTATACTCAAAACATTGTTCAAAAAGCAATGAAGGATGAGATCTTTAAATTTTATCTCCCAGATGTTTCTAAAGTGAACTTCTTACTAAGTGAAAAATATCCTAAATTAAAAAATGAAAAAATAGCTGTGAGTGTAAGAGAAGGAAGAAAACTACTACATAAAATATCTAATGATTTAAAAACATTCCAAAAAAAAGAAAAAAAGTTATCAAATGGTAATTATCCATTTTCAGATAATGATGAATTAATAAAATCTAATGGACTTTATTTTGCATACAGTAAAGAAAACATAATCTTAAAGGATGTTGAATTTTCCCTTAAACAAGGTGAATTTCTTAGTATCATTGGAGGTAATGGAGCTGGAAAAACAACATTGATACAGTTGTTAGCAGGATTATTAAAACCTATAAAAGGAAAAGTTTCACGAAAAAAAGGGATAAAAATAAGTTACTTATACCAAAACCCTCTAATTCACTTTTCAAAAGAAAAAATAAAACAAGAACTTTTATTAAACAATGAAACAGAATTAAATAATAATGTTACAGACCTCTTAAAGTTTTTTAATGTAGAACATTTATTAGATCAGAATTCTTATGATTGTAGTGGAGGAGAACAACAAAAAATAGCTATAATAAAAGCACTAATAAAAAAACCAGATGTTCTAATATTAGATGAACCAACAAAAGGACTTGACCCATTATCAAAGTATAAACTTGCAAAAGAACTTCAAACCTTACAGAAAAATGGTTTAACAATTCTAATGTCAAGTCATGATTTATCATTTATAGCCAACTATTGTTCTCGTTGTATCATGTTATTTGATGGTGGTATTCAAGTGGACAATAATCCTAAAGAAATATTCTCAGAAAATAACTTCTACACTACCTTTGTTAACAGATTGGTTAAAGATTATATCCCTGATGGAATAATTATAGACGACATAAAAGAAAAATGGAAACTATAATATACATTTATAAATTTAATAAAACGATTCAAAGTGATTTAAATTAAAATAAAAAAAATATACATTTTAATTATAGTAATAATGGCAATGTTTATCAATTATTAATCTTAATTACAATATAAAATTCTTTAAATCAAATTTAAATAAATTATATTAGAAATGACAAACTTTTCCAAAATGACTATAAAATTTAAAAATTGAATATTTGAATTGCACAGAAACCACTTAAAAAGGTTAAATAATTTTTTCCAAATATATAAAAGATATCAAGTTCAACAATATTTCATTTGTGAAAGCTCAGATATCGTCGAGAACTTGATTTTTATTATTTAATTGATGTTGAAGAGGATGAAAAATGGATTATGAATTAATAAAAAAAGTAGATAAAATAAAAGTGGATCAAAAAGGACAGGCAGGAGCTGAATTAATACTTCTAATTGGAGGAATGATAATCATAGTTTTAATGTTGGTTTACTTCTATAAAAACTATTTAACAGGGATAGGAGATGAAGTCAACAATGTTGAATTAAAGGAATTAAATAAATCCATAGAAGCTATTTCATCTAAGTTTAAATAAATCAATGAATTAAACTGGGTTTAAAAAATGAAAACACTGATCAATGGGAAGTACTATGAAAAAAATGAAAGAATAGATATTGTAAATCCTTTCAATGGACAAGTTGTCGATGATGTTCCTAAATGCAATAAAACTGATGTTAAAGTGGCTATTAAATCTGCAAAAAATTCTCAAAAAATATTAAATAACTGGTCTGCCTACAAAGTATCAAATGGATTATATTCTGCCTATGAGGATTTAAAAAGAGAAAAAAAGAAAATAGCTAAAACAATTACTGAAGAAACTGGTAAACCAATTAAGGACTCTATTATGGAGATGGAAAGATCTATTGAAACATTGAAATTATCTGCTGAAGAAGGAAAAAGAATTTATGGTGAAACCATTCCATTGGATGCTGGTTTAGGTGGAAAAGGATTTTTTGCATTTACACAGAAGTTACCTTTAGGTGTTGTGGTGGGAATAACTCCATTTAATTATCCTGTTAATTTAGCTATTCATAAAATAGCTCCAGCAATAGCTGCAAAAAATGCGACAATTTTAAAACCATCTATTAAGGCTCCAATTTCAGCAATTAGATTATGTGAGATAATTGATAACTACTTTCCAGACGGTGTTGTAAATACTGTTACAGGTTATGGTGATGAAGTTGGTGATGAATTAATATTGAATCCTGATGTTAACAAAATAACTTTTACTGGAAGTGTTCCAGTAGGAATTATGATTAAAAGTAGAGCTGGAATGAAAAGAGTTAGTTTAGAACTTGGAGGTAACGATCCTTTGATCATTCTTAAAGATACAGATATTAAAAAAGCTGTTAAAGGTGCGATTCTTGGTTCTTATCTTTATTCTGGTCAAATATGTATGGGAGTTAAGAGAATTATTGTAGATAATGAAATAGCTGATGATTTCCTGGATTTATTTGTTAAAGAGACTAAGAAGTTAAAAATTGGTGATCCTATGGATATGAATACTGTTATTGGACCTTTGATTGATGAGGTGGCTGCTGAAGTGGTTGAAAGATCTGTGAATAATGCTATCCAAAGTGGTGCAACATTAGTCTATGGTGGTAGAAGAGATGGGAACTTTTTCCAACCAACAATTTTAGACGATATCAATGAAGATATGGATGTAGTTATTAATGAAACTTTTGGACCTGTTTCCCCAATTATAAGAGTTAATGGAGTTGATGAAGCTATTAAAATAGCTAACAACACAGAATTTGGTCTTCAAAGTGGTGTTTTCACAGAAAATATTCATGATGGATTAAGGTGTGCAAATGAAATAGAGGCAGGTTCAGTTTTCATAAATAAACAATCAACATTTAGAACTGATAACATGCCTTTTGGAGGATTTAAATTGAGTGGTGTTGGAAAGGAAGGAGTTAAATATGCAGTTGAAGATATGGTAAAAACGAAGTTAATAGGTTTTAATTTAAGATGAAAATTATTTTTTTAGGAAGTTTTCAACTAAGTTTCTTGTTCCATTTAATGAGGATGTGAAAAATTCAACTGATATAAGAATAAGATTAATTTGTATGAATACTTTTATTAAAATTTAAAGTCTTTTTATTGAACTCCGTTCAATTAGAAAGTTTTTAATTTTCAAGTTTATTTATAAATAAAAGTCAATTTTTCCAAATAACTCCACACTTTTTTACACCCTCTCTTTTAAATTGGTTTATGATTGAAAGTATGATTATAAATAAATTACTTGGACATCAGAATTGGATATTATATTCATTCTGGAAAACTTTGTCATTTTATAAAGATTAATATCCAATATAATTTATTTAAATTTGATTTAAAAGATTTTTGTAATTATAATTAATATTGATAAAAGTTACCATTATCACTATAAAAATATAAAATTTACAATTAAGTGTACACCAAATTTTTAGCATTAAAACTATCAGATCATGTTATAAATAAATCAAGAAGTTTAAGCAAAAAATTATTTTTTTACTATAAGAGTAAAAGTTATAGTAAACTCAACATAAGATTATATCATGGCAAGTGAGAAAGTGAAAAAGTACAAAATTAAGGAAAAAGATAATATAAAACATATAAGAGACTATTTTCTTAAAAACAAGGAAAATATAAAAGGGATTAATTTAGGTTCTTATAAAATAACTGGAGTTGGTAGACAAAGTTTAATGCTAAAACATGGGAACGGAGATTCTGTATGGGTAAACTATATTGATTTAGTTAAATCAATTAAGAAACCAGAGGAAGCAACAGGCTACATTGCACTAATTATCCAAAGATTTGTGGATGGACTAACCATCAACTTTGAATGTGAAACAGAGGCAGAAGAGATATTTAGAAAAATTGTGGATAAAACAGAAAATTATAATGATCTACTTAAAATCCAAACTTTACTTCAAGATAAAATCGAAAAATTACAGAAAAAAGGCAACTACAGAGAAATATTAGATTTAAATAAGCTATTTCCAAGAATAACGATAACCAATGAAATCTTAAAATCATCAGGTCTTTTAAAATCAGATGATGGATCATTGAACGTCAACGATGAATTAATAGATGAAAAATTAATCCTAAACTTATTGGAAGACATTCTTAAAAAAAAGTACAATGTCAATAATTTCAAATATAGGGGAGTTGCTAATTTAAACACTTTAAAAGAAACAATTAAGTGGCAAATAAATGAAATAACAGGGATATTTAATAGTGAGTATAGTGATGGTTTCTTTAAAGTTGATAAAGAAATAGCTGAGATTTATTATCTTAAATTAAGAAATTAACGATTGTTATCTTACTTTATGAACTGATAGTATGATTTTTCTGCACATGCCTTGCATATACCTATACCATTTCTTAGGATATATTTATTATCTTTTACAACTTCATCGCAAACAGGGCAAATTATTTTATTAAATTTTTTATCAGGATAATCCATACTTTCAAAGTCTATTTTTATCTTTTCAATAGAGAAGAGCTCTTCATTTGCCGTGTTAATAAGACGTTCCATTAATTTTTCATCAGTTTCTGCCTTATTCTGATTTTTAATATCTTCATCTACAATTCTAATTCCTTCACCAGTAGATATTCTACAAAAGCTTGCTGCATGTCTACCATAATCCATTAATTTGAATGTTTTTTTACCAATTCTACAGTCAGAGACGACTTGAATTGCATCAGCCACACATCGACCTATCTCAACAAAAACCATTAAATCCATATTTTCTTCATTAAGACTTAATCCTAATTGTTCAAATGCATACATTGTCATTTTAGTCCCTATAACCGTACCACCATCTAAATGACCATGAAACTTTTTAACTTTTTTTAGCTGTTCTTCAAATTCTTTATCATTCATATTAACCCTATCCTCCATATTAATTTTTCATTTTCAAGTTTTAATTCTATTTAGTCGTTAATTTGATGTAAATATATTTAATTTTAATCAGACTGTCTTTTATTCCACCAAATTAAAA
>JAISZW010000223.1 GCA_031284445.1 Candidatus Methanovirga basalitermitum
ATTTAGAAAAATAAGTTATATAAATTTTATAATTAAATAATTAAGCATTTTAAACGAATTAAAAAATTTATCAAATTCTAAACTGTATTTAATCATAACAAATTTAATTTTACAATACACTATATTTATTAGATTATTTTATAGTGTGTTAGATGTATTTTTTTGAATATGTGTTTTTTATGGAGGATATTTTAGTAAAATAAAGGCTTAAAATGATTTTTCAATTTTTTTCCCAAAGATCGAAAAAATTCCACATTTTTTTACACCATCTTAGAAACATACTATAAAAATTGTTTTAAATTACCATTTTAAATTTATATATGATTGCTATGTTTAAAAAAAGTTTAAGCTTAGAAGAAACCAGATTAGATATAATTTCAGACATAGGGTCTGATTTTTTAGATGAATTTATAATATCTGAAAGGGATAAACTTAAAAACTATATTTTAAATCATAATGATTTTTTTAATTCACATAAGCCAGTATCTATTGAGGATAGCGAAGAGATGGATATTGTTAAAATAATGGCTGAAGCTGGTAAAATAGCTAATGTTGGTCCCATGGCAGCTGTTGCAGGAACTATTTCTGAGTTAACTGTTGGAGAGCTTATAAAACAGGGTTCAAAGTTTTCAATAGTGAATAATGGTGGAGATATCTCATTTATTAACGAAAATAGAAAAGTTGTATGTGGGATATATTCTGGTAATTCAACACTATCAGCTGAGCTTGGATTTGAATTTAAACCTCAAAAATCAGCTATTGGATTATGTACATCATCTGGAACTGTAGGTTATTCATTTAGTTATGGTAGAGCTGATTCTGTTTCTGTAATAGCTAATAAATCAAGTGTTGCTGATGCAATTGCAACGACTATTGCCAATGATGTTAGAGGATATTATGATGATGAAGCTGTTGAAAATGGGTTGAATACAGCTTTAAAATTTGAGAGTCATGTTATTGGTGTTTTAATCGTTCTTGGAGATTTAATAGCTACATTTGGAAAGTTGCCTAAGTTAGTTAGTTTAAAGAAAGAGGATAATTTAGAGTTTGAAGAGGATACTATTCTTTAAGATAAATCTCTAAAGAGTTAAATTTTGGATTTAATTCCAGCTAAGGAAGTTAATATGGAAATAAAACACAGAACTGAAGAAATAGTTAATGATAAATTAGAACTTTAATTAGTTATTGTATGTGTTTTATGTTTGTATTTCAAAAGCATGCAACAGGAGTAATAGTGCTTATTGTGCTGGTATATTATATGATTGTATAGGATGTTAGATTTTCACATTCCAGCAAGGCATTGTAGTGTCTTGTTATCTTGATTTAACTTCGATATTATTAGTTCTGCTAAAAGTAGATTCAAAAAGTGTTTTTTATCGCTGTTTTATATGTAAATGCTGTAATTTTAACATATCCCACATCATTATCGGAATTTAAATTGATTTAAAGAATTTTATAATTATAATTGATAAACATTACTATTATCAATATAAAAGTCGAAGACTATTAATCTAGGAGAATTTATTTTCCGATTGTTATAAAATATAAACTTAGGAAAACTTGTTTTCCGTTCTCTCGAAGGTGCAGACAGAATAACTTAGAGAAGTTTATCTTAATTTAAAGCTTTAACAATTGTTTAATACTATTTAAAGCTAATTTTTGTCTTGTTTTTATAGAATCGATATACTTTAAATACTAAGTTCAACAAACTACATTTAGAGTTTTCTTTATCGTGAAGGGCGACATTTTCATGTTATCATCAATATACTATATGAAAATGTTAATATTTAAGTTTTCATGGTTTTAAATATCCTTTTATTCTATAATTTTTGTTAAAATTTTGTACTTTTAGATTTCAATATATTTGAAACATGTCATGATATGAAATAAACATGGAAAATGTTTAAAAGTTCACTTGATTTCTAACACCCTATGATTGTATATGGGGATTTAAATTTTAACAGATATAAAAAAAATAAAAAATAGCTAATAAATAGCTACTTAAAATTCAAAGATTTTTGGTTTACTGCTTAAATATTTATATTCATCATCAGTAGTGAAACTTATTATTTTTAATCTATAAACAGTAGTGTTTAATCTTAAATCAATACAACTATCAGACCAGTCAGAATTGGTGTGAATAGTCCCGTCAATAGTTGTGTAAAAATTCTCAGGTAAAATTACTCTGCTCTGTTTCCAACTTGTTATAGAACATTCATTCATTAATGCTGGTAAAGCAATATATTTTTGATTAAACTGAACATATAAATTATAATACTTATATTTAGTATTGTTTATATTATCATAAAAACCGTAGGTAGTTATACCTTGATAAGAACTTGAACCATCAAACATTGGTATCCCAGATACCTCTGATATTTTTTCTTGAGGTACGGTAACTTTACTTCCATTGATTCCAGTTATAGCACTACAAATAACAAAAGCTATTAAGCAACTTATTAAGATTTTTTTAAAATTCATATTTTTCCTCCTTTTTTTTATATTTTGCCTCTGAAACATATAGATTCGTCATTGGCAGTATAAATTCTATCATTAACGTTTACCACTACATAATATACTAAAAATAATAACTCTAGACTTTTCATTGATTTTTGGACGAATTTACCTTTAGTTCACCACCATATATAAAAAATACTTATAGAAAAATTAATTTCTATCACTAAATAAAAGTAAAAGGTATGTATTAATAAAAAAATAGAGTTAAGGTTTTAAGTAAAAGATTAATTAACAACTAATTTCAAAAAATTAGATCTTAATTAGGTCATGTAATAGAAAAAAGATAGTGTAAAAAATGTGGAGTTATTTGGAAAAATTTACTTTTATTTATAAATAAGTTTGAAAATTTTATAAAAACTCCACAAAAATTTACATCCTCATTAAAAGGAATGCTGTTAAAAACAATATTTACCCCACTAAAAAAGGAAAAAAAAGAAATTATGGGAATCATTGTATGATACGGCGAAAAAAAATATCTGATAAAAACTAAAAAAAAGCCACCTACAGAGAAAAAAAGAACATCAACGAAGAAAAAGTAGCCATATAATAATAGAAAGAATTTTTAAAATAAAACAAAATGAAATAAAGAAAAACAAAGATTTGTTATCGAAGATAACTTAGAAAACGAAAAACAAGCTTTTTTAAGTTGCCTTTGCCAACAAATCTTTGTTTTTCTGTTTATTTACAAAGTGAATTTAGAAAAATCTTTGATTTCCCGTTTCTAACCTTAAAAATAAAAAATTTTTAAAGTAAAGAATAATTAAAGGAAAAATTTCTTAAGTTGACAGCATTGATAAATAATAATAAAAATTAAATAAAACAATATAGAAAGATTAAATATGGGAAAAGAATATGAAAAAAATAAAATTGAGATATTAAACTCTGTTTTATCAAAGTCAAATACTTCTGAAAATCCATATAATGAAACCATCAATAGTGCTTACTTTAACTCAAATAGCTATTTTACTAACTTTAAAAATGAACTATTAGATCAATACAAAGGTCATGCTCTTGATGAGATTGAAGGAAGTGAATTTGTAGAAACTAAATACGGAGAAACCTTAAAAATTACTCAAAAAGAAAAAATAGATTTTAATATTAAAAAACATCCCATTAAAGATGAACTGCTCTGTGATTTAACATTAGTGCCAAAAATTGGAAAAATAAGAGAGACTAAATTAAATGAAGAAGGATACAATAGTATACCCTCTCTTCTTGAACATGAAAGATATTTTCATGATGCCAAGATAGTTTTAAATAAAATCAATAATAATTCATTTGCTAAAATTTTTCATTTAGCTAAAAAAAGCTCATTTGAAAATAGTTTAAAATGTCTTCATTACAATGACATATCTAACTTCAAATTTATGGATATTGAAACTCTCGGCCTATCTAAAAATGTTCCTATAATATTAATTGGAATAGTTGAAATTAAAGGAAAATATGTTCAATCTAACCAATACTTTTTAAGAGATAAAGGTGATGAATCAGCTATTTTATATGGTTTTTACAATCATTTAAATGAAGATTCTGTTTATGTTACATACAATGGTGCAAGTTTTGATGTTCCATTTATAAAAAGTAGATTTAATTATTACAGTATGGATTATAACCATAATTTAATTAACTATGATCTTTTATATTATGTAAGAAAATTATGGAAAAACAAACTTCCAAATTGCCAACTAACTACTGTAGAAGAACATATTTTTGATATTAGAAGAAAAAATGATGTTCCAGGTAGATACATTCCAGGATACTATGAAACTTATTTAAAAGAAAAGAATATTGGTCCAATAATACCTATAATTAAGCATAATAGGATGGATATTGTTTCTCTCGCAAATTTTCTGATGAAAATGGTAAATGAAGTATAAGACTTATTAATACGACTTGTCATCAATTAACAACTTTTTAAAATATTTTTTTACTTATATTTAATTGAATTTTTAATTTTATTTACTTTGAAACCACTTTATAATGTGGAATTATAAGATCAGTAGTTCGTAAAGTGTTTTCATGTTTTTGCTAATTTAGTAGATCTTGACTTTAAAATTTTGGATTTTTTCTCTTTTTTATCAATTAGATTTTTTAGATCATAGGATTTATTCCAAATTATATATTCACTTTTACTTGTTTTTACTGATTTTCATGAATTTTCAATGGATCTTGGGCTTTTTTAGACTATTATCCTGTCATTAAATCCTAATTTTTTGGGTTGTTCGCCTGATTTATTTTAACATGGTTTTGAATGTCCAAGTTATTTTCCGTCGACCGCCTTGACATTGTATGCTAAGGTATGTTCATTGGATGTAGATCCATATGTTGATCAGTAGGAGACCTAATCCTATGTATAAAAGTCTTCGTTCTGGTTTTTTGTGTTGGTGTGTGTTCGTGCTTGTCTTTAGTCTGTAGCTGGATTCTATTGCAGACCTTTTCTATACTCCTTTAATGTGTTTTTTAAAGGGATATCCACATCATATGCTGCATATGCAAAGTGTTTTATTTCATCCTGATTATATTTTCTTTTAGAGTATTTAACCAGCACATTATGAAATGTAGCTTCGCTATCCTTTGAACACATAGTATACTCTTTAGAATAACTTTTTTCCAGTTAATATGTTTCGTATTCCTCCACGGGGTCCTCTTTTCACACAAGGTATAATAAAAGGTGTTCTCCTGTTTTGAAGGTAATTTATCACATATATAGTGTAAAACTCTCTATCAAGGAAAAGTATTTTAATTTTAAACCCAATGGCTTCGATTTCTTTTATTAGGAAATATACTGTATCTTTTAAAGCTTCTCCTTCGAATATATTTCAGATAATGTGTAGCGTTTATTTTCTTAATATTACATATATGGAAGCATAAACATAAAATCGAATAGTTCCCTGTTTAGGTTGGGGTTTAATTGTATCATCATCGTTTTCTTCCTCACCAACCATAGTTTTCTTTCACCGTAATATGGAATATTGACATAATCAATAGCCATATCAATTCATAGGCACGGTTTTAGTTGCATGAATCTTCAATTCATTTTAAACTCAGCAATTTCATCTAAATCAACATCACCAAGTCTATATCTAATAGTTCCCTCAAGGAACATCAACACAGAGATTACTAACAATAGTTCGAGAAGTAACAGCATTAAGAAGATGATAAACAATCGTTTTCTCACTATAAGTTGCATTAGGAGACGATTGAAACCCCAACATATCACTAATAACATTAACCGAAAGACTTAATACATCATCATTCAATAGTATTCTATGTGGTGTTTTTTTTAGTCTCATAAATAAATAGTATACACCACACAATTAATACTTTACTTCACGAACTACTGATAATAGATCACGATTTATCTATTAAACTTTTAGATGAACTTATTGAAGAGAATCCAGAATATGGTTTTGAACACACATACATTTTATTTAATATTGATGGTATGGATCAAAGGAATGTCTTGATAAAGTTTTAGAATATGATGAAAATCTTCATGATAATCAGATGTTAAAGTTTTTATGAATTCTTAGTTAATATATTAAATGGTGAACTGATGAAAATAGCTATTGCATCATCTGATGGCAGAAAAGTTGACTTGCATTTTGGAAAAGCAAACTCTATTTATATATATGATTTTGATGGTGAAAATGCAAAATGTGTTGAGCATAGAATCGTTAACATAGTTACAAATGAACAGCACCAATGGAGGAAAGTATTAGATATAATATTAGATTGTGATGTTGTAATATCTGTCCAATCTGGTTTTAAATCACGATTTGGCATCGAAAAAGCAGGATTAAAAAATATTGAAGACGAAGGTTTAATTGAAGATGTTTTAAAAAAATATATTGATCATTATAAGTTCATGAACAATTAAAATCAAGGAGTAATCAGAAAACATGAATCAAAGAGAAATCACACTATCTGGTCATATTATTGACTCTTTAATCTTACCAAAGGCATTAGATACTATTATGAATCAGGGTGGAGATTTTAAAATTCTTGAATTTGAAGTTGGAAAAAGAAAAACAGATATTAGTAAAACAAGAATCATTGTATATGCTGATTCACCTAATTTATTAGATAGTATATTGGATGAATTAAGTGAAATAGGAGCTTCAATATCTGAAATAGAAGAAGTTGAATTAATAGAATCTCCTAAAGATAAGGTTGTTCCGCCTGATTTTTATTCAACAACAAACCATATAACACATGTTTTCCACGATAATGATTGGATTTTAGTTGATAACATTGAAATGGATTGCATGATAACCATTGATAAGGAAAATAAACGAGCATTTTGTAAAACTATCTCAAAAGTTAAAAAAGGAGATTTAATTGTTGTTGGAAGAGAAGGTATTAAAGTTACTCCCCCACAAAGACCAAGAGGGAAAAAAGGTGTTTTTGAATTTATGAATAGTGATGTTTCATCAGAAAAACCATTAAAATCAATGATAAAAAATATTGGCAATGAAATCAAAGAAATTAAATGTAATGGAGGGAAAATAGCTATTGTTGGTGGTCCAGCTATAGTTCATACTGGTTCTGCTACTTTACTATCTAAAATGATTAAATACGGACTTGTTGATTACTTATTTGCTGGAAATGCATTAGCAACTCATGATATTGAAAATGCCCTTTATGGAACATCACTTGGAATTTGTATGAAAACAGGGAATGCTGTAAATAAAGGTCATAAAAACCATATTAAGGCTATTAATGAGATTAATGCCCAAGGTTCTATTAAAAATGCTGTTGAAAATGGGGTTTTAAGAAAGGGTATCATGTATGAATGTATACAAAACAAGATCCCTTATATTTTAGCTGGCTCAATTAGGGATGATGGACCACTTCCTGATGTAATAACAGATTCTATTGAAGCCCAAGAATTAATGAGACAATATTCTCAAGATATTGATATGGTTATTATGATAGCTACAATGTTACATTCAATAGCTACTGGAAATATAATCTCATCAGAAGTTAAAAGTATATGTGTAGATATTAACCCTGCAGCAGTCACTAAACTCGCAGATCGTGGTAGTGCTCAAGTAGTTAGCATTGTAACAGACATAGGCACATTTTTACCACTTTTTTATCAAGAACTAACCAACAAATGAATCCAATACTCTTTAACAATAATCATGTTTAAAATAGAATTAAATAGCATTCAAACACAATATCACAGTTTAAAACGAGATATAAAGGATTGAAAAACAAAATAAAGAAAAATTTAATAACATCAGGACTCCCACAACGACTACATCCTGGCTCAACCATAGATAATAACCTATTAGTATCAATAAAGAATTTATAATCTTTTTTTTCATCAACAACATCTAATCTTAAGTTAAATTTCAATGTTTTATTCATCAAATCTTTTTTATCCTATTTATCCACCATATTATCACTATCAATATTTTTAAATGCTTTTTAAGGCTCTGTCAAAAATTCTGGTGATAGACATCATAATCATCATGACTAAAAATGGATTTTCTATTTCTTGATACCCACCTAATCCTACCAAATCTCGAAGCCCTATCAATTCTTTTCAGTCCTATAAATCTTTTTTTCCTTTAGGAAATGCTACACCATTATAAAACTCAATTTGATTATTTGTATACTGGGTAAAAAGTCATATCGCATGTGATTAATTCCTCTATCTAAATTCTTACCTAATTGTTTCACGAAATCTGCTATGACTGGAGTTAAGTGCTTTATACTATTGAACAAAGTATTAAACCTTCTTTTTGCATTTTTTCATTCCAACAAATCAAGAATTCCGAGGACTCATTTTTGTCATGTTTTTAAACCTTTTTTTCTAATTTTTAGGTTTGAATCGATTTTTCTATGAAAATTTAAAATGGTTTGTCTTGATGGTTTAGCATTAAAGTTATTCATTATTTGTTATGATACCTTTTCAAAAGAATTATAACCAATTAAAACATTGGCATGTGCTTCGTTTCTGATTTTTATCTCGTAATTGCAGTATTTTGGAACTATATGGTCGATATTTGTTGTGTGGTAGTACTCACATCTTGTTTGAGCATTTATATTTTTGTTTGTGGATTAAATTATTTTTATTGATTAATATTTTATGATATGAGTTTCTATATAATTTATTTCCATTCTCCAATATTCTTTTTCCCCCCCGTTAAAAACCTGATTAGTGTTATACAGCTTTTCCTTGCTGTATACATCTAAATGAAGCTGAATTTCAATGTTTTTAAGAATATTAAAGTTAAAACTAAGCCATTTCATGTAAATTTATTTTTGTGGAATTTTTCTAAAAATTTCAAATTTATTTATAAATATAGTAATCAACAGAATATTTAATAATAAAATTATATTATAATAGTATATACAGACAATAAATCACTAATCGAAGAATATATAAAAAAATTCCACCCAGAAAAGTTAAGTGCTATACTTAGAAAAGTAAATTTTTCCAAATAATTCCACACTTTTTTACAGACTCGAAAATTTTCTAAACTGTAATGATTGTCATTTTTTTTCATTTGATTTTCTATTGAAAGTATTTATATCTTACTTAACTTAAATAAATTTATATTTTAAATATAATTAAAAATAGATATTTTTCAACTGGATGGATTTTAATGAGAATAAAAAATTTATTAGGAATGAATGTTGTAGATACAAATGCTAAGGTTGTAGGTAAAATTGAAGATCTTGACTTCGATCAAGATATTGGAAAAATTCAAAGTTTAATTATCTCTCATAAGAACAATATTATATCAAATAAGGAAATAACAGTTTCTTATAGTGATATTGAAAATTTAGGAGATTATGTTTTACTTAATATAGCTATTGATTTAGATAGTAAGTAGTCAATAGATAAATACCTAAAATAATAATATGATCATATTTAACAATTCTAAGGGTGTTTTATTGGAAGCTACAGATATAAGAAGAAAATCTATTAAAAAAGATGATTTTGTAAGGTATACTGGGACTGGAAGTATTGGAAAAGTTTTAGATATTCTTCTTTACTCTTCTTTAGATATTGTTGATAAGGATTCTAAAGTTGCTATAAGTAGTCAAGATAAATTTTGGATAAAGATAGATAAAACAGATCTATGGTATTTATCAGATTCCTTAGAACTTTTAGATGAGAAAGATATTAGAAAATTAGGATTTAAAGAAAGTAGAGATAAAAAAAATGTAGAAGAATTTGCAAATGATTTTGAAGACATGGAAATAGATTCAAATGCAGGTATTGGCGGAGGATAAAGTTGAAAGATAATTTTACCCTATAATTGCTTGATCTGTAAGTGAAAAGCTGCATATAGAATACTAATATTTTAAAAGATTCGATGTTTTAGGTATAAATTATCAACCAGTAAAATGTGTACTGCTTTCATATTTTCTTTTTTATATTATCTGAAAAATTAAAAACCATTTTAAAAAATACCATACAATCAATACAAGTGCTGTTAACTTAAGGATTTTTGATTAAAGCTTCTATTTAAGATCTTGTTTATCAAGCTTTATTTTTAATTTCAATCAAAGTTTAAAAAATAATTTTCTTAAGTTGACAGTATTGATAATTAATTATTAACTACATATCAATAATAAATGCATACTTTGGAGAAGAAATATGAATAGTGTGGGAAAAGATGAAATAATTAACATTTTAGATAAGTATGACAAAGATGAAATAACAATAGCTACACTTGGAAGCCACACATCCCTACATATTTTAAAAGGTGCCAAAGAAGAAGGTTTTAAAACAGTACTCATATGTGAAAAAGGGAGAGAGACTCCTTACAAACGATTTAACATAGCAGATGAATACATCTTGATAGATAAATTTAGTGATATTGTCAATCTTGATATTCAGGAGAAATTAAAATCAATGAACAGCATTGTTATCCCACATGGTTCGTTTGTTGCTTATGCTGGACTTGATGAAATCGAAAATGATTTCATAGTTCCCATATATGGAAACCGAAAGATCCTACGATGGGAAGCTGATAGAGATCTTGAAAGGAAATTGTTGGTTGAAGAAAATATTAGAATTCCTAAAAAATATCATGATCCAAAAGATATCGATAGGTCAGTTATGGTTAAGTTTCCTGGAGCAAGAGGAGGGAGAGGATACTTTGTAGCATCTTCTTTCGATGAATTCAACCATAAAATTAATGATATGAAGTCAAGAGGATGGATAGATGATAGTGATGCTGAACAAGCTCATATTGAAGAGTATGTTGCTGGTTGCAATTATTGTATACATTACTTCTACTCATCAATAAACAACGAAGTTGAATTAATGGGTATGGATAGTAGATATGAATCAAACATTGATGGTATTGTAAGAATCCCATCTAAAGACCAGTTAGATATTAGTCTTAATCCATCATATCTAATTACTGGTAATCATCCTGTTGTTATGAGAGAGTCTTTACTTACTCAAGTATTTAATATTGGGGATAAACTATTAAAATCAGCTAATAAGTTGGTTGCTCCTGGATTAAATGGTCCATTTTGTATGCAAACCATTGTTAATGATGATCTTGAAGTTATTGTGTTTGAGATTAGTGCAAGAATCGATGGTGGAACTAATTCTTTTATGAACGGTTCCTCCTACAGCTATTTAAAACATGGTCCAGGAATGAGCATGGGAAGAAGAATAGCACTTGAAATAAAAACAGCCATTAAAAAAGGAGAATTATATAAAATTATTACTTAAAAACATTTTAGAAATGGGAAAATCTTCGATTTTTCTAAATTTTCTTCAGAAATAAATCGGAAATTCGTTCCCTAAATTTCTTTGGAAATAAAAGGATCATCAAAAGTTTATCTCTCAATAACCTCTTAACTTATTCTTATTATTAAATTAACAAAATAGATGATAAAATGAATGCTGATGATTACAAAATTGAAATTAAACTAAATTTAGGAGAGATATTAAAAGATGTAACAGAAAACGAATATTCTTTTCCAAAATATACTACTCAGATAATCAATTTGGCTAATCAAAATGTTCAAGGTACAAGACCAAAAGTAGTAGGTCAAATGTCAGAATTAATTCATGAAATCCCTGAAAAAACATTTAAAACATGGATGAGTTGGTACTTAGAAAATTATCCTGAAAAAAATTGATAATGCTACAGGAAAAATATTTGACATGATTGAAAAATTTAAAGAAGTGATTAATTTAATTGATAAAGAAATGGTTAAAAAATGGGTAGAAGATTTAATTTTTGTAAAAACTGCAGAAGGATTAATATATCAAGAAGCTATTTTAAAAGCTATTGCAGGAAAAGAAGGTAAAAATTGGAGATTAGCTACTAAAAAAGAAGAAAGTAAAAATATTGATGGTTTTATAGGTGATAGACCAATATCAATAAAACCCTTATCCTATCTTACTAAAGACCAACTACCTGAAAATTGATGTTGATATAATACTTTACCAAAAAACTGTAAAATATTTAAATATTTATCTAAAGGAAAGTGATGAGTAAAAAACATTATAATAATTTTTGCTGACAATTATTATTTGAATCTTTCTTCACTTCAATTTCTAATGAATCTTCATATTCTGCTAAAAATATATTCTCTTTTTTTTTATTTATTTTCTTAATAAAATGCAAAGATAAGTTTTTTTCTTGACTTGTCATGACTTTGAAATCATAAACATTAGATTCATGTTTTAAAGAACCCTTTTCTTTTTCTCTATTCTTTACAAATTTTATATGATTTTTGAACCTATTTTCAATTATTTCATTTGATGAATCCATAGAATTTAATATTCTTTCACTAATGAAATCTTTAAAATTTGGATCTAATTCAAAGCCTATTGAATTTCTTCCACTTGCAATAGCAGCTACTGTTGATGTTCCAGTACCTAAAAATGGATCTAAAATCGTGTCTCCTTTAACAGAATACATATTAATTAGCCTATATGCTAAATCAAATGGATATGCACCATTTCGAATTCTTAAATTATTTTTATTTAATTTTTGAGATGTTCCTTTAATATCTTCCCATAAATCAGAAAACCAAATATTTCTTTCTTCCCAAAAATAAGCACTACTTTGCCTATTTAGTTTTTCATCATTTCTGAAGTTTCTATTAGACTTTTTTCTAAAAATTAGAATATATTCATGTTCTAATGTAACATAGGCATTAGGTGGTAACATACCTGAACCCATGAATTTATTAGGCTTATTTGATTGTTTTTTCCATATAATTGGAGGAAGAACTTGATAATCTTTATTTTCAAAAAATTCTATTATTTTTGAGTGGTTTGGATATAATTGAAAGCTATTACCTATTTTACGAGTAGCATCACCAATATTTACACAAACAACTCCTCTCTCAACTATAATTCTATCGATTTCAGACCAAATTTTATTCAATTCTTCATGCATTAATTTATATATTCCTTTACCATCAAAAACTTCGAATAAATTTTTAATTTTAGGATTCAGTAAAGAAAAACATTCATCCCACATTTCTATTATAGGATAAGGGGGAGAAGTCACAATTAAGTTTATAGAATTATTTTCTATTTCACCCATCAACTGGGAATTCTTAAAATATATTTTATGAATAGTTTTCATCAAATCCTCTTTAACATTTTTAACCCTATAAATGCAATGCTGTTAACTTAAGGGACTGTATAAAATTTCACTATAAATTTTATTAGTATTAACAAGGTGTCTGATCATTCTGAAAAATCGATGCCTTATTTGAAGGTATTTATCTATAAAAAAGAATCAATCATGACACTCAACTAAAAGTACAAGTTAAATAATGATATTTACTAATTTAGGATCTTTAACATCGAAAGATTTAAATACTATGGGGATTATATATTTAATTGG
>JAISZW010000259.1 GCA_031284445.1 Candidatus Methanovirga basalitermitum
AGAGATACAAATGCTGCAAAAAAATATTTTTTATAAGAGCATTTGGAAAGTATGTACCTATGCTTCGTAGGGATTTAAAGGGTATGACAACTCTGGATTCATTAGAATCTAATTACATATCAAGCCCCTTAGCTTCAGTTAGGGGTAGATGACTATTATACTTAAAAATTTATCATAGACACAAAAAGAATACTATGGATATAAACTCGTTTTATACATTTTATCATTATAATCTAAAAATTATAAATCATAGAATTCATAGTATAAGATAATTAGTAAGCCAACTTAGACAAATGTCATGAAATAGGTCAAATAAATGAAAAAAAATTATTTTCTATTAATAGGGCTCATTCTAATCATATTAGTAATCTTATGGATTCATCCATATGAAATAATAGAAGACTTACAAAAAGCGAATATTTACTACATCATTTTTGCATGCCTTATTCACCTATTTATAATTTGTCTTAGAGCATTAAGATGGGGCTTTATTATACATCAAACATATAAGCTAAAACAAAATTTCGTTGTCAAAACAATTAGTTTATTTGCAGGAAATTTCACTCCTATGAAAGCTGGAGGTGAAGTTTTAAGTGCAATTGCTGGTGTTGAAATCAACAAAATATCTGCTTCAAAAGGTTTATCTGCTGCCATAACAGAAAGATTCTTTGATTTAACTGTTACAAGTTGTTTATTATTAGGTTTCACATTTTTCACTCCTCAGCCATATACTTTAATCCCACTAATAGGAGGAATAATAAACACAATCGTAGTTTTATTCATATATTTTATTAACTGGAGAGAACAAGCATGGCTGTGGATTTTTGATAAACTTGCATGTATACTCCTTAAATTAAGATTTAATAGTAAAAAAGTGGAAAAGATGTATATAAATATTTTAAATGGAGTAAAGAACATGGTTCAGCATTCCATATCTTTCATTGACTTCAAAAATTCTGTTATTCTCCTGATTTTATCTTTAATCTCATGGTTATTTGAATGTTTTCGTTTATACATTTTATTTAAGGCATTCAACTTTGAAATAAGTTTTGTAATCATAGTCATCTTGTATTTATTATCAAATATGATAGGTGTTATTTCGCTTATACCTGGAGGTATAGGTTCAATTGAATTATCTCAAATAGCTCTTTTTTCACTTTTTAGTGTTCCTCAAGCATTAGCAGGAACTATTGCCTTGACTGATCGACTAATAACCTTTGGTATAGTCAATATTTTGGGAATAATATTCTCCACACTATATGCTAAAAATATTCTCAAAGAAGTTAAAAAGATGATATGAAGTTTATTGTAATTCAATAAGTAACAAATTTACTTAAATCTTTAAATAATGAGAGGACTGATATGGAAATCATAAACTACAATGAAGAAGATAAAAGTATTGTTGAACGGTCTCAAAATGATGTTAATGATATTCTTCCAATTGTTAAAGAAATATTAGATAACATAAAACTATATGGGGATTCAGCTATTAAGAAATATAGTGAGAAGTTTGATAATGTTAAAACTAATAACTTCAAAGTTTCAAAGGAAGAAATAGAGGAGAGTTATACCAATATAGATGAGAAATTTCTTAAAGCTATTAAAAAAGCAATCTCCAATATTAAAAAGTTTCATAAATTACAGTTGCCAAAAGAGTGGTGTGAGGAGATAAATGAAGGAATAATGGCTGGTGTAATAGTTAGACCAATTGAAAATGTAGGATGTTATATTCCAGGAGGCAGAGCCATTTATCCATCAACAGTACTTATGAATGTTATTCCTGCAAAGATAGCTGGTGTTAACAGGGTTATTTGCTGTAGTCCTCCAAATCTCAACGGTGAAATAGATGATGCTATTTTAGTGGCTGCAGATTTAGCAGGGGCAGATGAAATTTATAAGGTTGGAGGGGTTCAAGCTATTGGGGCTATGGCTTATGGAACACGAACAATAGAAAAAGTAGATAAAATAGTTGGTCCAGGCAATATATTTGTTACAGGAGCTAAAAAATTAGTTTATGGTGAAGTAGACATTGAATTTGAAGCTGGACCATCAGAAATTTTAATAATATCTGATGAGTCAGGAAATTCAGAGTATATAAGTTATGATATTCTTTCACAAGCTGAACATGATCCTAATTCATCATGCTACTTAGTTACTCACCATGAAAAATTAGCAGTTGAGGTAAAATATAAGGTATCTAAGCTAATTGAAAATACTAAAAGAAAGGATATTGTTAAAGAATCCCTTGGTAAGTATGGTAAAATAATCCTAACTAATAACTTAAAAGAATCAATTGATTTCTCAAATAGATATGCTCCTGAACACTTAATGATAATGACTAACAATTATGAAGAAGTTTTAAAAGAAATAAAAAATGCAGGTTCTATATTTTTAGGTAATTATTCACCAGTTGCAGCTGGCGATTATGGTTCTGGAACAAATCATGTTTTACCTACTGGTACTGGTGGAAGAGTGTATTCAGGGCTTTCTACTGAATCATTTTTAAAAAAGCCAACTGTCCAAAAAATCACTTATGATGGTTTAAAGGATTTAAGTGAAACTATACTTCCAATATCAGAATATGAAGGGTTTCATGCTCATTCTGACTCTGTAAGAGTTAGATTAAAGAAAATTGACTAAGATCAGCACTAAAAATAATAAATAAAAATGTTAATATGACACCTAAAAATCACCCAAGATATGAATCATTACTTCTTAGAGAAAAAATAAAAGATGCTTATAAAGAAGGCTATCTATCTGACTCTGGGATGATAGCACATGGAAGAGGAGAAACCTTTGATTATTTGCTTGGTGAGAAGACAACAGAATCAAGTAGAATAGCTATTGATGTGAGTGTTGCCAAACTTCTTTTAGCAGAAAATCCAGTTATTTCAATTAATGGCAACACAACAGCATTGGTTATTGATGAAATCATTCAATTAGCTAAATTGATTCCTGCTAAAATTGAAATCAACTTATTCTATAGAAACGAAAAACGAATAGATACTATAGAAAACATACTAAATAAGAAAGGATATGATAATGTTTTAGGAACGAACAAAGATGAATTGCTCTATATAAAGGATATTAAAAATCCAAGAGCAACAGCAAGCAAAAATGGGATATATTCATCCGATTTGATTTTAATTCCTCTTGAGGACGGAGATAGAACAGAGATTTTAGTGGATAGTGGTAAAGAAGTAATAGCTATTGACTTGAATCCATTGTCACGAACATCAAAAAAGGCAAACATTACAATAGTGGATAATATAATTCGTGTAATACCTTTAATGATTGAGATAACAAAAAAATTTAGAAGTTATAATAAGGAAAAACTAAAAGATATTATTAAAGATTTCTCAAATAAGGATAATTTAAAAGAATCATTAAAATGTATTGATTTAAACAGAATATAAAATTTAGCTGGGTTTATGAAAAGATTTGCTTTAAAGGTTGCATACATTGGATCTGACTTTTATGGATTTCAAAGACAACCAGATTTTAAAACAGTTGAAGGGGAAATAATAAACACATTAATAGAATTGGAATTAATTGATAGTGTATACAGTTCCAAATTTTCTATTGCTGGAAGAACAGATAGAGGTGTTCACAGTTTAGGAAATGTAATAGCTTTTAATTCAGAGAAAGAACCCATAATTAATCAAATAAATGATTTTTTAAGTGATGACATTCAAATAATAGCTAAAACATCCGTTCATTTTGGATTCAAACCACGATATTCATTAATGAAACATTATAGATATTTTTTAAAGAATTTTTATGATGATGACGTAGATATAAACTTAATTGAAGAGTTAGCCAAGCTGTTTGAAGGAGTTCATGACTTTACAAACTTCACAAAAAGAAATCAAAAAGCACCAATTCGTAAAATTGACAAGATTGAGGTTAATAAAATTGATGGTGCTGATAAAGGCTATCAGATTCATGTTGATGTCTTTGGAGAGAGTTTTCTTTGGAATATGATCAGGAAAATGATGGCAGTTTTTCGTGATGTAGGAAAAGGTAAATTAGATATAGATAAGGTAGCTGATTATTTTAACCCTTCTTTTAAAGCGAATATTAAAGCATTATCTCCAAAAAATTTGATTTTAGTAGATGTTACCTATAAAAATATTAAATTTCAATATGATGATTATGCTATGGAAAGATTTCAAAGAGTTTTAAAAAAAAAGATCTTGGAATATGAAGAAATGTATTCTTCAAATAAAAATATATTATTTAGCATTCCTGAGATTAATAATGATTAAACAATGCTGTCAACTTAAGGATTTTTATAGCATAGGATATAATTATTTTAAATATATATTTATATTGATAAATAATTGGTATGTTGATAAATAATTGGTTGTGTTTCATATTGTTGGGTTATTTTTTTTTTTTTTTTTTTTAGTTGAATATTTTAAAATTTAATTATTTTTTTTTAATATATTTTTAATATATTTTTATATTTTTTAAATTTTTACTTTTTAGGAAATGATTTTTGCATTCTTCATAAAGTTTAGGGTTAGTGTAGCATGTTAATATTAGATTTAAGATGGTTTTTTGACCTTCAGTACCCCATCTCATCCATTTGTGTTTGCATTTTTTTGTATTTCGCCCATGAGCCGTTATATCATGTTACTATTCCATTTTTCTTCTTCCATTGCAAGTAAAGAGTAGGTTACTGCATTGTTAGAGTATTTTTTGATGAATTTTGCTGTTTTTGACATCCAATTTCTATTAATTTACTTGATAATGTTTGTAGATCATCTACTGTTTGATTTATTCTTTTTCCTATTTCTAATATGTTGTCATTGTATTTGATTGTGCTGTTTTTAATATTTTTTTTCCTTAATTTACATGACCTAAAATCACATTCACATCGTTTTTATTCATTCTAGGTTCTTGACTATGTGTTTTGGCATCATCTGCGAAAAAATATTCATATGCATCCACACATACTAATATTTTAACCTAATTTGAAACACAACTAAAAACTTATGTTTAGTATTATTCATCGCTCTTTCAAATTTTTTCTATAGTCTTTTGAAAGAATTGTGTAGACTTGGATAATTCCTTCATCTAACATATTCCTACAATGGTGATTTTGTGGTTATCATACTAAACAGTATCCACCATTCATACTAATAAATGTTATTCCATCATTCATACTAATAAATGTTATCAGTAAAAATTTAGACAGTCCCATTTGCAGGTATAATTAAAACAAAAGAATAATTTGACACAGCCAGGGTATGACGAAATAAGTAAATGGAGTATTAAATATGATTTTCTTAGATGCTAACTTGTAATAATGGAAGTAATAACTGTTATGAATGTTAAACTAAAACAAGACAATTTATTTAATATCAAAAGTTTAAGAAATTAAATAACAACTATAAAGTCCTCATTGATAGTGATTTCTATGATAAAGGATTGGAAATGCTTAATAAATTATTAAAAAAAATAAAGAAAGATTACCTCTACCTGATTGTGTTTATATAGAATTAATGCAGGAGTTAGGAATAAAAGAAATAGCTACCTTTGATAAATATTTCAACAATATAGACGGAATAAAAGTAATAAATTAAATAAAAAGATTTTTTTAAACTATAAATGATTATAATTATTATTCAAAAACTAAATGGAGAAAGTAAGAATATCTTAAAAGAAAATATAAGTAAATTAAAAGAACTCTTTCCAAATTGTCACAGAAGATAAAATAGACTTGATAAACTAAAACTATTATTAGGAAAAGAAATAGATGATTCAAAAGAAAGATACAACTATAATATTATAATATGAGGAAATTAATAATTTAAATATTTATAAATAATTAAAGGATATTAAGACTATGAAGGATAGGAATAAAATTGGATTGGAATTTCTTAAAGAAAACTTCAATAAAAATGAAGAGGAGATCATAAGTATAATAAAAAATGGCTTAGATTTTGATGATGATGATGATGAAATGGATGATTTAATTGATGACTTTACAAAACATACTATCTATAGTGAACTTAATACATTAAAAAGACATTTTAACAACCAAACAATAAATAGCTATATCACTTACCTAAATAAGATTATAAAAGCTTATGAAAAAAATTTTAAAGATGGAAAACTTGAAGAATATATTTATAGTGAGAAAAATAGTGAAATAGATCTTAAATCAGTAGATAAAATTCTCAAAAGATTTGATAAAGATTTGGAAATCGCCTCCCATCAACATGAGCAAAGGATTAAAAATCATGAGAATTTAATGGATGATTTAAATGATTCAGATGAAATAAAAACCGTATATATTGCAAGCGAAAATTTAAAGAATGTAAACTATGTGAGACTACTATACAATTATATTTTAGAAGATTTAAAAAATTTATCCTCTAAAAACCTTAAACACTTAGGCATGCTCATTTCTGGCATTGAATTGATCTTATCTGATTTAGAATTTGTTTATGATGATTTCAAAGATGTTGTTGAATATGGTAGAATTGACTATTATGATTATTATTTCGAGATCCTTGAACTTTATGTTTCTTTAAGCTCTTCTTTTATTGAGTATAATAATAAACTGGATATTATAAATGACAAGTTAGATAAAAAGGATAAATTATTAAAAGCAGTAAATAAAAAGAAAATTGATGAATTTAATAATGAAATAGTTAATGATTTCTTAAAAATTAATGGAGCTTTATTTAAAGATATTAAAAGAAGTATAGATGATTATAAAAGAAAAAGAGATAATAAACTAAAAAAAATTCAAAAGGATACCATTACATTAAATATTATAAATGGAATCGATAGTTTTGAGGAATTTAGGGAAGATTTTAAAGAAAAAAAGATAGGGTTTTTAACACTTAAGAACTTATTCAATGAATTACCTTTATTATATAATATGATTTTAAAAGCTACTGGAAACAATCATGCAATGAAAAAGTCACTTGAAAGGTTTAATAAACTAATAAAAGTAATGAATGATATTTTTGAAGAATTTACAGTAGAAACAGAAGATGCAATGAAAAAAATTAATCCTAATGATAATTTAGAAGATTTAGATTGGCATAACTTAGAAATAGATGACTTAAAACTTGATGATTCTTCAAATGATTCATTACCAGAAGATTTAGATAATGTGGCTTCAGATTCGGATGATTTAAAGATTGAAAATCTCTTAAATAATTTATTAGCAGAAGATTTGGATTTAGATGATATAATTGCAAATAATTTAGGTGGTAATTATAATGCTAATGATGGTAATATTGATATTGGTAATTTTTTATCCTACGATTTTGATTATGTCGAGAACCTTGAAGATATGGTATCTTTTTTGAAACAGTTTAATAATGAAAATTCTGAGGCTCCTGAAAAACCTGATTTTAATAAATTTAAGAAACAACTAAAAAAGGTATCTGATAGCTATGAAAAAAATAGGACAAAATTTTTAAAATTAAAAAACATGGTTGATGAACGATTGCTTTTAGAGAGAAAAACTAACAAAAAGATTGAAACAAAGACAATTCCGATAATAGAAGAATTTTTAGACGATTTAGAAGAATTAATTGATTCGTACAATGTTTTTTTGGTCTTTAAAGATTACACACCTGTAGATTTAGTTAAAGAAGTTAAAAGAGTACTATTTAACTTGAATAGGATTTATAAAGAATATATATCATTCTTTGAAAAGTTAAATCAAGAATATTATGGTTATTATGATGAAGTGGCTAAATTTTTCATGAACATTCATGATACACTTGAAAAATTTGATTTTTACATGAGAGAAACTTTACCTGATGATCTTAAAAGTAGACATTTAACTGATAATGAGTTAAAAGAATATTTTGACAACAATGCTGAAAATAATGATAATGAAGAAAAGGAACTTATAAGACAGATTGCAATACTTCTTAAAGGATTTAGAGAAGGAATAAAAAGATATTATTATGATGAAAAGAGAAATAGGTCATTTAAAAAGCAGGCTCTGGATAATCTTAAGGCTACAGCTAAAGTTAGATCTGTTGATTTTGAATCTGTGGGAGATTCAGCAAGAGATAATATTGAAATTTCTGGTAATTTAGAAGGAATAATCATGCCTTTATTAAGTTTAGCTGAAGCAATGAGTTTAAAGTACAAAAAATCAACTAAAGAAGGTAAAATGTTAAATGAGTTTATAGCTATATCAACAAAGCTTGTAGATATTTTAGAAGATGTCAAAATAGAAGGCAATGATTTTTTATCTGAACTTAAAAAATTTGAACATATAAATTTAGGCTATTGAGATGATTTAATGATTGATACTGAGATAGAAAAATGTAGGGAAATTTCCTATAAAATAATGGAACAAGTGGAGATAGCTATTAAAGCCCATCAAAATGAGAATGAGGCAGGAGAATTCATAAAAATCGGGGCTGATGGAACAGATACTAAAAAAATCGATGAATATGCTGAAAAAGAGGTTGTTGATGTACTTAAATCTTGTGATTTCTTAAGCTATTTGATTAGTGAAGAAATTGGAGAGATGAAGTTAGGTAAAAATAGTTTAAAATCAGTTAATATAATTGAAGATCTAAAAAATAGTGATGATTTACAAAAAGCAAAATTTGTATTTGTTATTGATCCATTGGATGGGACTGCGAATGCTCTTAAAAGAATTCCAGCATATGGGATCTCAATTGCTATAGCTAAAATTAAGGAAAGAAAGTTGCCACGATTAGAAGATATTCAAATGGGTTTTATTAAAGATTTTTATTCAGGAGATCTTTATGAAGCAGTTAAAAATAAGGGAGCTAAAATTAATTTCAAAAAACCTAGTTATGGGATAATAACCACAGTTGAAAAGGCAACACTTGGAGGATATATAAATTTAGAAGAGGATGTATTTAATTTACTTAAAGGAATTCGTAGAATGCGGCTTATTGGTTCAGTAGCTATTGAGTTTGCATACCTTTCACAAGGAAAATATGATATATTCATGGATCTTAGAGGAAGTAGAATCCTAGATATTGCAGCAGCAAAACTCATTGTTGAAGAATCTGGGGCTATAATTACAGATAAAGAAGGAAGAAATTTAAGAAATGATTTGAACATTTATGAAAAAGTTGTTATTGTAGGATCCACCAACAAAAGTTTACATAGAAAAGTTATTAAAGAATTGAATAGATCAAACAAGAATTTTATTAGCTTACATTGTCAAGACATTAGTATAGGCATAGTCAGTAGATTAGATAGTGTTGATTCAATATTATTTAGTGCAAAAGTCATTGATGACCTTATTAAAAGAGGTATTAAAATTAAAGTTGAAAAAGCATTATCTGATCTATTAAATGATCTTAATAAGACATATATTGAGGATATGATTGAAGATATTCATGGTAGAAATGAACCCTTATACAATCAATTAAAGGATTTAGAACTCAAAAATGATTATTCAAAATATTCTTTAAAACTTTCTAAATTTGATACAGATATTTTGTTCACTTTAGGTGGTGATGGAACAATATTAAACACAATAAGACAATTAAGTTCTGCCATCCCGATATTTGCAGTTAACATGGGAACAGTAGGATTTTTAACCGAGATAGAAATAGAGGATTATGATGAAAATTTAGAAAAACTATTAAAAGGTGAGTACTACAGGGAAAAGCGAAGTCAAGTTAAAGTTTCTCGTGGTAGAAGACTATTTTCTGCTTTAAATGAAATTGTGATAATGACTGAAAAGCCTGCTAAAATGTTACACTTTGAAGTAAAAGTAGATGGAGATATTATAGAACGATTTAGAGCGGATGGGTTAATTTTAGCAACACCAAGTGGTTCAACAGCATATTCCATGTCAGCAGGAGGTCCTATTGTAGATCCTAAAGTTAGTGCATTTTTAATAATTCCAATATGTCCTTATAAATTAGGCATACGCCCATTTGTAGTCTCTGATAAAAGTGATATAAGGATTAAATTGCTAAAAAAATATAAAAAGGCTGTTTTAGTTATTGATGGTCAAACTAATCTTGAAATTGATGATTCTAATGAGATTCAATTCACTAAATCGCAAAGAGATGTTTATTTTATTAGAACAGATAGGAAAGAACTTTATCAAAAAGTTAAAGAGAAATTAACTGAAGATTATAATTATAACCTCCAATAAATATCTGCAAAGAAATTATAAAAGATTAACACTTATTTTAATCCGTTTTAAAGCTTCTTCTAAAAGAGGTCGTGGGAGAGCTATGTTCATTCTCATGAATCCTTCCCCATCATCTCCAAATATTGTTCCATCTTCAAGTCCTACTTTAGCATCATTTATCATAAAGTCTTTCAAATCAGCTTGATTTAAGTTTAATTTTCTACAATCTAACCATATTAAATAGGTTCCTTCAGCTCTGATCGGTTCGATTCCTTTAATATCTTTAAAATAGTTTATCATGAAATCCAAATTCTCTTCTAAATATTCTAAAAGATAGTTCAACCAAGGATCTCCATCTTTAAATCCAGCTTCAAAAGATTCTAATGCAAATATATTAGGTTGAGATACGATACCTGCCATAGTATGTTTAAATTTCTCTCGAATTTTTTTGTTAGGAATTATCATGGAGGAAACATTTAAACCAGCTAAGTTAAATGTTTTACTTGGTGATATACAGGTAATGGAATTATCCTCAAATTCCTTTGAAAGAGATGCAAATGGATGATGTTTATAACCTTTATAAATAATTTCTGAATGTATTTCATCGCTAATAACGAATAAATTATTCTCAATAGCTATTTTACCAAGTTCAAGAAGTTCTTCTCTCTTCCAAACACGTCCAATAGGGTTATGTGGACTACAAAGTAAAATAGCTTTAGAATTATATCTTTCATTTTCTTCAGTTAATTGAGATAAATTCTTAAAATCCATTTCATACTTCCCATTATCCAATTTAAGTGGATTATTAACTATTTTACAATTACTGTTTATAATAGATGGGAAAAAAAGATGATAAACTGGTTGTTGGATGATTATTCCATCTCCTGGACTTGTAACTGTTCTAATAGCTATGTTAACACCAGAAATAACTCCTGGTGTAAAGACTATCCATTCTTTTTCTATTTTCCATTGAAATTTATTTAAAACTCTACTAATTATTACATCCATTAAAGAGTTTTTTATTCTACTGTAACCATAGAAAGGATAATCAGCCCGATTTTTTATAGCTTTTCTTATAGGTTCTGCAACTGGAAAGTCCATATCTGCTATCCACATAGGAATTAAGTCATCTCTACCAAAAATGTCTTTCATACAATCCCATTTTGTTGAGTATGTATTTTTTCTACTATGTACTTTATCAAAATCACATTTCAATTTTAATCATTCCTTTAGATTTAATTTAATATATTTCCATTTTTTTTAGCTTTGATTATATTAATCTAATTTAAATTAATATAAATCATATTAATAAGAATGGACAACAATTCTAAAATCATCATTTTATTCATATTTATGCATTGCTACGTAATATTTTGGATAACTTTTTATACCTCTTTAAAGACAGAAAATAATAATAATAATTGTTGTCCAATTTCTAATAAGGAAATTTAGGGAAATCTATAATTTCACTAATAACATTTTATTAGTATGAGTGATGATATTGTTTAGTACGATAAAAACAAAACTATCAAATATAAATTATCTAAGATTATTTATTTCAGTTTTCTCTATTTTGAAAATGAGATATGCTATTTGAAAAACATCATAAGTCCTTTAAAAGATAATTCATAGACTTATTAAATTCTTACAGTTTAGTATTGATAATTTTTATACCTAAAATACAGAATCAATCAGAGCAATACAATAGTGAGACTAAAAAACGGAAGTTGAAAGTAAATTTAAGACAATTACCAAAAATCGAAGATTTTTGTAATTATGAAAATCGAAGATTTTCAGTAATTGAAGGGTTATTAGAGTATTTAGTTTTATTCATGTGAAATGAAGTAATATAAGAAAACTCCAGAAAACTTTAAACCCCCAAAAATAGACAAGATTTAAATACTTCATATAATAATATAGATATTTGCAGAAAGTGGGCAACAAATATTTTTTAGTCTCTAAAATGACTGTAAAAGTTGTTTAACATATAATATAATTTAGCACTATGTATATATGGCTAAAATGATAGTTTTTTGCCGATTTTAGAATTGTTGCCCCATGTTTCTATTATTAATATTAAAACTTTAGATATATTTACATATTTTGAATATGAAAGGAATGATTTTATACTCAAACTTTTATAAAAAGTTTGATCAAAATATTTTAGGATAGCTACTTTTTGAATCAAAACTTAACTTGCTTAAGTTAGAAAATCTTTGATTTT
>JAISZW010000271.1 GCA_031284445.1 Candidatus Methanovirga basalitermitum
CACCAATAAGGTATACACCACCACCAGTAACACTATTGCAGTTGGTGATAGTAGAACCAGTCACACTACCATCATTAAGGTATACACCACCACCAGTAACACTATTGCAGTTGGTGATAGTAGAACCAGTCACACTACCATCATTAAGGTATACACCACCACCACTATCACCATACCAACTAGTGCAGCAGTTGGTGATAGTAGAACCAGTCACATTACCATCATTAAGGTATACACCACCACCACTATTAGTACTATTGCAGTTGGTGATAGTAGAACCAGTCACACTACCATCATTAAGGTATACACCACCACCACTATTAGTACTATTGCAGTTGGTGATAGTAGAACCAGTCACATTACCATCATTAAGGTATACACCACCACCATCATTAGTACTAGTGCAGTTGGTGATAGTAGAACCAGTCACATTACCATCATTAAGGTATACACCACCACCAGTAACACTATTGCAGTTGGTGATAGTAGAACCAGTCACATTACCATCATTAAGGTATACACCACCAACACTACCATCACCACTTGCTATGTTATTTGTAATACTGCAATTAGTCACACTACCATTACTCATAATACTTACACCACCACTATTTCCTCCTGTTATTGTTAATCCACTAATAGTAACATTATTCGCAGTTACATCGAATACTCGACCTTTATGATTTGCATTAACAATAGGGTTAGCTCCATCAGCGGCTTTTATGGTTAAATTTGTTTTATTAACAATAATACTATATTGATTATATTCTCCATTTTCTAATATTATGGTATCAATATCATTGAGAGTAGCATTGTTAATAGCTTCTTGGATACTATTGCCTGGTTTTATAATTATAGGATTATTTGTTTCTTTTGGTATTAAGTTATTATAGTTAATAATTTCCTTGTCTTCAAATAAGACACTTAAATTACATGCACTTTCATTAGTAGTATTATCGGTAAGTTCTAAAATCTTATTAGTTTTTGATTTGATGCTAAAATCATCACTAAGAAGTGTACTAGTCATGTTATTATCTAATTTGATTGTAGAAGTAGAATTTTCATTTTTAAACTTTAATTTAAATGTTTTGTTAACAGATTCGTTCGTTTCTATTTTAACTGAGATATAACCTGAATCGTCTGATATTCGTACTGGTTCAGCTGATATGTTAAATAATACATCATTACCATCTGTATACATCTCAGAGTCACCAATATCATTATTTACTACTGGTGCAGAAACCAACAACAATATACTCAAAAAACAAAATCCAATCATATATTTAAATTTTTTCATAAATAACTATCCCCCATAGTAAAAATTATTTAGATCGATAGTGTCCTAATACATATCCATCAAGACCATCTAACCTAAAATTAAAACCATAATTCTTTGTGGTGCCATATTCATCCATTACAAAGTAATAGCAATGTTTAATAAAATCAATTTTCATAACTTGTACATTATCACTCACGGGAATATTTGGAGCAAATTGAAGAGAATATGATTTCATTCTTAAATTAACTCCTATCATTGGACTATGTTTAATTCTACCAACATTACGAACGTGAAAATCCCTACGAGCATCTGCAGTATTCATACCATCTGATTTCATATATTTAATACCTTCAACAATTTCTTGTTCATAATTTTTGTCAGTATATTCATTGAAATTTTTATAAAAATCTTTGTTATCTTCTTCATCCTCATAAATAGGATTTATATACATAAACTGATCCACATAATAGTTTTCACAGTAGCTTAGATATGTGATTGTTACATAATTTTCTTTATATGCTGGAATAAGGAACTCTTTATTTCTTTCATAACCAACATGATAACTGTAAACATCACCAATACTATTAGATGCATTAATAATAGTATCCCTTCTAGCTTTAATAGTTTTAGACTCATTCAAATTTAAATTAAAAGTTTCAATTTTATTTTTAGCATTTATATAACTAATAGTCGCTTTGTAATTTTTGTTATTCACTTGAACTTCTTCAAGTGGAATAATATTAAAAATTAATATATTTTTTGATTTATCACCAACATAAAAACATTGATCATTAGAAGAATTAATAGTTGTATTTACTTTAGCTTCAATGCCGATAATTTTATGAGAATATAAAGTTTCACTAACAGTATTTGAATTTTTATTTATATAAGTCACATTCACAACATTATCACACGAATTGATTATTTTAACCCAATTAGTTCCTTCAGTAGTTCCTTCAGAGTTGTTAGATGGACTATCATTAGACAAGTTAGATAGATTTTCATATTCTAATTTTTTAACATTGAGAACTTCACTTAAATAATCAATCTTGCCAATAGAACCAGTAGGAACAGTCTTTACAAAATTCACCAAACCACCTACAAATCCAATCGTACCAGGTGATAGAAAATAAATGATATTACCGCCATCCACATTAGTAGTATGCATATTAAACTTATCCATAAAAGAATCACCTTTTATTAAGCTATTATCAAATTGTGTTGCACTCACAGCACTAACACTACATAAAATAATTATTAAGCAAATTAATAATTTTTTAAAAAGCATTTTTATAACATCTCCAATAATTTTGATAATAATGTATAGTTATATACTATCATACTAAATGTATAGTTATATACTAGCTATAAAGTAATAGAATATGTACTATAAAGTTATTAAATTATAATAATATATACTATAAATGTATTACCTTATAAATGTTTTGATTTTAAAGGCACTATAAGAATAGCATGGTTTTTCCATTTTCATTTTTCACAATTTACAAATGGATATTCAAGACTTATTTCAAAAACAAGACATCAACATAATATATTCCTTTAAATGAATCATTTATTCTCTCTCTTTCTCTATGATAATTAAGCCAAAACACGAAAAATAAATTACAACTGATGAATCTAATAAAAACATGGAATATAATAATATTAGCCAATATTGCTCTTTATGGCATGGAAAAGATATTAAATATCACATATTGTGAATATACAGGTAGTGTACTTTTATATTACTTAAGTTTTATATAGTGGTTATGCCCATAGATATATACATAAAAAAATTGAGGTGTTTATTTATGGGTAAATGTGACCCTAAACTAAGTTTTGTGAATGTTACTTGTCCAAATAAGGATTATGATAAAATTGAAAAACGGTAATGTGATATGTAATGGCACTTATAGAAACAAAAATGGGCTGGATAAAATCAGGAGGTTTCTCTCCTAACCTCTCCTAAGAACGGATCGTGTCACTTTCATGAAAAACCGCTCAAGCATACTTTCATCCTTTAGTGTTAAAATCATCTGTATTAAAAAGAATTTAGCTTCCCGAGATTTTTTTTCTACACTATTGGCATGATATATCCGCTTTTGCAATTTATCTACATACTTTTTCAACATAAGGTTAAAATAGTAGTGCATGTGGTTGAGGACTCCAGAATAAATTTATTTGGAGTGTTCATCTTTTAACCCATCATCCTTTTGATAATTTGCTTTTCGTTTCATATTAATCTTCTACACCAATTGAAATTCAGCAATATTTCTATTCCATTCACAGAAATGGTATCTATTCACAGTTATTATATTTTTCGATTTCTTGCTACTTTTCGGTTGATAACGGCACTTGATTACTTTAATATTCTCTATCTCAAAGTATTAGTTATCATTTACAATCAAACCTACCTAAAAAGAAAAACAATTTTATTTTATTTTTAAGGACTTCAAGACTTATCAGGTTAATCTCTTCTCAGTTACGAATGATTTAGACTCAATCACTTCACTAACAAATATATGGGTTGTGAACTAATAAGTACATTCTCAATACTTACTTCCTCTGCCAAGACAATAGTAACCTAATAAAAGTGTCATCAAATGCAAACACAATACTATATAACTTAAGAACCAAAGGGGTGTTGATGAAAAGAAATTGCTTTTCTTCTTAAAAAATGCTTTTAAAATACAAGAATCTTAGCTCAGTAGCAGAAATATTTTAGAAGTTAAATCTGAATACTGTACTTAGATGGCTGCAAATTTCAGCAAAACATTGCAAAGAAGTTAACAAAGTTTTAAAATGAAAATGTATGTTGATAAGTTTGAACTTGTCTCAACTGCCCATAAAAGAATTAAAATATACACAATATAATAAAAGAAAGAGTAGGTCGAAAATTAGCCAATGTTTTAAAAGATAGTAATATGGAAATCCAGATGATATTGACAGTTTCAAACCTCCAGCTCGTATTGAGCGAGAAAACTTAAGACAAGAAAACAAGAAAAACAATATCTTTCTCTAAAGAAGACGAATTGTTACAATATAATCTAACTTTGCAGATGGTGATGCATAATCTCACTTACCACATCCTTCTTAAAAAACTTAATTTAAGGAACATAAAAGGCAAAATCTGGAGAAAATATGATAAAATGGACACCAATGATGTCATGTAGGAGAAACTGAGTATGTATGGTCTTTAAAAGAAATATTGACATTCCCATATCATATACACAAAAACATCAGTAGTTAAAAGGGTCGCCACCTGATTGTAGACTTACTGTAATAATCTCTGGATTTTGTATTTTTTATCTATATTAAATGAAAGTATCAGAATAAGGACGGACTTGAGGGGATTTGAACCCCTGACCGTATGATTAGGAGTCATACGCCCTTCCAAGCTAGGCCACAAGCCCATGATATTGAATAATTTTATTTAAATCTTACTTCATTATCATATTATTTGGTTTAGTAATTTAAATAATTTCTTAATGTTAGTCACTAAAAATGAAGATAAAAACATTTAAATAGAATGAAATATATAATTATCCTAATCCTTTATGGGTGGATCTTGTTTTTAATAAAAAGATATTATTTCTGTTATTTTATAGATATATTTGATGATATTAAACTATTTTGTTTAATGAGTATTATCTTAGTTGGTCTTAATAAATAGATTACATTTTAATATTTACTGTATGATGTTGAATTAAAAAGGAATTAGAAAAAAGAGTTGAGGAAATGATAATATGGCAAAGAGAAGAAGAGTAAGAGACACATGGAAAGAAAAATCATGGTATAATATTAAAACACCTGTAGTGTTTGGTGATAATGATATTGGTGAAACTCCATCAAGAGATCCTGATTTTCTCATTGGAAGAAGAGTGGACATTACTATGAGGGAATTGACTGGAGACTACTCTAAACAATACATAAAACTGAAATTTGAGGTTAATAATGTTGCAGGAGATATTGCTAACACTAAATTTATTGGACACCAAATTACAACAGATTATGTTAGAAGCACGATTAGAAGAGGCACAAGTAGAATAGATGCTTCTGTCATTATTAAAACAACTGATGATGTTAAAATAAAATTACATGTTTTAGCTATTACAACAAGAAGAGCTAAATCTTCTCAACAAAAATACATGAGAGAAACTATAATTAAAATGATTGAAGAAAAAGCTAAAGAAAGAGATTTCGAATATATTATAGAAAATTCTGTTAATGGAAGATTGGCCTCTGAAATTTATCACAGAATTAAAAAAATATATCCTCTTAAAAGAGTGGAAATCATTAAGAGTAAAATTTTAGAATGAACTTTTAAGCAAAAAATTTATTCTGAACTCATTTTTATTAACATTAACATCTTTAATTCTGTGGATGTACAGATATTATCCTCTTTTGGTGATTAAATGGATGGAACATTAACAATTTGGATTTTTGCTTTAATCTTAGTTGTTGTAGGATTTATAGTCTATTATAGAAAATCCTTAGATTTGTTAGGTTCTGTTTTCTTGATTTTTATGGGAGTTGTAATCCTTTTTAAGGCTGGTATCTCATGGTTAATTTTAATTTTAATATTCTTATTTTTGAGTCTATATTCAAGTAGATATGCAAAGGAATATAAACAGAAATTAGGAATCTATGAGAAGAAAAGAACGACTAAAAATGTTGTTTCTAATGGTTTGGTCGCTGTTATAATGGCTGCATTTGGTGGGATTGTTTTTAATGGTCATTACATTACATTTGTCGGTGGATTTATAGGTGCTGTTGCTACAGCTACTGCTGATACTGTTGCAAGTGAAATCGGTGTTTTACAAAGACCTCGTTTATTAACTACTTTTAGAACCGTTGAACCAGGAACTGATGGTGCTGTTTCTGCTTTAGGAACTTCTGCTGGTATTCTTGGGGCTGGAATCATTGGTTTTACTTCATTTATTTTAGGTATACTTCCAAACCCATTCTTCGCTGTTCAAATAACTATCATTGCAGGGACAATTGGATGTTTTATGGATAGTGTATTTGGTGCGGTTCTTGAAAGAAGAGGATTAATTAATAATGAACATGTCAACTTATTAGGAACCTTATCTGGTGCGATAGTTGGAATCATATTAATAAGCTAAACATTAATTCATTTTTAAAAAAATTGAGAGAACTACTATCATGCTTTTAAATACATACAATCCAGGGATATTTGCTTTTTCCAAGCATCTTCATGATTTAAAATTCTTAGATGAGATAGCTTGGGGTATTTTAGGAGTTCCTTTTGATAGTACGAGTTCATATCATGCTGGGTCCCGATTAGCTCCAACACTCATAAGAGAAAGTTCATTTTCATTTGAAAAATATAATTTTGCATTTAATAAAGAGCTTACAACTTCTTTTTTTGATTTAGGGAATATTGATGTGATTCATGGAGATTTAAAGAGAACCTCTGAACTTGTTGAAGATAGTGTATATGAATTACTATCCCTCAAACTAAAGCCAATTCTTTTAGGAGGAGAACATAGTATAACTTATCCAGCAATAAAAGGACTGTCCAATAAATTTAATATTAAAGAATTTACTATAATTGATTTTGATGCTCATATGGATATGATAGACACATATCAAGGTGAAAAATATTCTCATGGAACGGTCATGAGAAGAGTTCATGATTTAAATCCTAAAAAAATTCTTCAGCTTGGTGTTCGCTCTTCATCGAAAGAAGAAAATGACTTTGGAGAAACTAATAAAGATATTAAAATATTTTCTTCTAATGATTTTAAAAATTTGAATGTTATTAAAGAAGAACTTTTAGCTATTGAAGGACCAGTTTATCTTTCTATAGATTGTGATGTGTTTGACCCATCTTACATGCCATCAACTGGAAATCCTGTCCCCAATGGAATAAAAATATCTGATTTTGAAGAACTCTTAAAAATAATAGCTAAAAAAGATGTTGTTGGATTTGATATTGTAGAGCTATCCTCTAAAACATTAGGTGATCCTTCTGCTGTGACTGTTGCAAAGATAATCCATGATTTTTTAACACTAATCTAATGATATACTTTGCTTCAATATATCAGAGGGTGTAAAAAAGTGTGGAGTTTTTTTCGATTTTTGAAAAAAATCGAAAATGATCATAAACCTTTATTTTACTAAAAGTATCATCCACACAAAACTCATACTTGAAAAATACAGTT
>JAISZW010000025.1 GCA_031284445.1 Candidatus Methanovirga basalitermitum
TAATTCTATCACCATAGTTTTCTTTCACTATAATAATGGAATATTGATATAATCAATAGCCATATCAATTTCCTATTTATGGTTTTAATTGCATGAATCTTCAATTCATTTTAAACTCAACAATTTCATCTAAATCAAGATCACCAAGTCTATATCTAATAGTTACCTCTGAAGGTGCATTATAACAAAGATTACTAACATCACTAACAGTAGTTCGAGAAGTAACAGCATTAAGAAGATGATAAACAATCGTTTTCTCACTATAGGCTGCATTAAGAGCTGATTGCAACCCCAACATATCACTAATCACATTAACCGAAAGACTTAATACATCATCATTCAATAGTATTTTATGTGGTGTTTTTTTAGTTTCATAAATAATAGTATACACCACACAATTAATACTTTACTATTACTTTATGAACTACTGATAATAGTTCTAATAAAAATTTTAATAGTTTATACTGAATATAATTAATGGAGATCAAAATGGATTATATTTGCTTAAAATGTAATAAAATTTTAATTAAAAAAAGTTTACATGGTTTAGAATATTACAAATGTGAGTATTGTCAGTTATATATTAAAAAAGAGTCTATTTCCCATAATATCGATAAAGAAAATATTGCATTATTCGCCCATGCTCAGAAGAAATTAAACGACATAAGCAGTTCTAACTATGAATATATCAACCTATTTTTAGAACATTTAGCTGAACATGTTGAAAATTATGAGAAAAATCTTGACCTTGATATTATTGGAGATTTTATTGAGGTTATCTTAGAATCGAACAATATTTTCATTACTGCTCTTGGACGTTCTAGATTGGTAGGAAAAAGTTTTATTATGAGATTAGTTAGCTTAGGTTTAAAATCATTTTCTTATAATGACACCATATCCCCTTCCATCAAAAAAGGCGATTGTTTAATTGCAATATCTGGATCTGGTGAAACTAAAACAGTATTAAGCAATGTTAAAATTGCTAAAGAAAAAGGATGTAAAATTTTGTTATTAACCGATAATCATGATTCTTCATTAGGCAAACTATCTGATTTAGTTTGGATTATTGAAGGAAAACAACCTGTTAGCGATATCGGAGTTGAAGAAAGGATAATAAATGGAGAATATATTAAAATAACACCTCTGGGTACTTTATTTGAATTAACATCGGGGATTATGTTGGAGAGTTTCATGTTAGAGCTTAATTTAAGATTAGCTAAAACTGAATCTTAAATAAAAAAAGAAAGAATTTAATTTATGGTTAAATTAATAAACGGAAATATCATTTATGGTATTTCTAATATCTTCTAACTCTTTATCATTAGGTGGAATGATTTTATTATGTTTAACAATCTCCATACCTTCAGGAGAGAAAACCCAAGTTAAAAAATCCTTGACATATCTATTTTCATGGTCATGGATTAAAAACTGAAATGGTCTTTTAGGTTCAACACTCAACATTAATTTCCTAACATTATCAGTAACGGTAGCATTAGAACAATAACCAATAGCTTTATCATCATTTGCAACAGACTGTTCAATTGATTTTGTTGAACCCTGAGTTATCGCATATCTATCTACCTTATCACCTTCCATAAAACTGTTTTCAAATGCAATTAATGTCCCAGAACCATCTTCACGTGAAATAATGTGAATTTTAGAATCACTTCCTCCAACATCCTTCCAATTGTTAATTTTACCACTAAAAATATCCTTAATCTGTTCATTTGTTAAGCTTGAAACATTATTTTTATTGTTTACACAAACTGCAATTCCTTCCTCACCTAATTTAAGTGTTGTTATCAGACTTTTTTTATCTTCAGCAGTTAAATTCGTTGAACTCATACCAATATCTGTAATTTCTTGTTGAGTAGCTCTAATGCCCATTCCAGTACCCCCACCTTGTACATTGATTAATACATTAGAATGACTTTTTGAATAAGTATTAGCTAATTCTTCAGAAAGAGGTTGTATAGATGTAGATCCTACAATATCTATCCTATGCGAGTTTGGACTTGGATTAAATAAAAAGAAGAGAAATACTATTAATATAATCACTAAAACAACCTTTTTAAATTTAGAATTCAACATACCCACCATGTAATTATTAACATTGATAAAACTATTAAACATCATTTTTATTAAAAATAGTAGTTTTTTAGTATTTATATAAGTAATTTATTAATGAGGGTGTAAAAAATTGTGGAGTTTTTTCTTATATTGCTTCATTTTCCTATGAAAAATACCGAATACTCTAATATAGTCTAATACATAAATTATAAAATCAATAAGATATAATTATAAATCATGACAAGTCAAATACAAAAATATTTAAAAGAAACATTTTAAAAAGTCAAAATTAACAAAATGGATTAACAGTCATAAAACAAATCCAAATGTCGTTGAAAAATTGATATTCATCAGAATTTTATCAGTAGTTCGTGAAGTGTTTTTATATTTTTGTTTTTTAGTAGTTTTTAGTTTTATATTTTTGGCTTTTTTCTATCAATTAGTTTTTTCCCCCATGTTCTATAAGGTTTTGTTTTATAGTTATTTAGTGCTTGTTTTCATGATTTTCATGGGTTTTTTCATGATTTTTTCCGTGGAGGTGTTAGTTTTATAGATTGTTATTTTTTGTTGCTGAATCCTAATTTTTCTTCGGTTGCTCGGTTGATTTGTCTTAACATGGTTTTGAATGTCCAAATTATTTCGCCGACCACCTTGTTGTGGTATGCTGGTCCATTGAATATAAATCCAGATGTTAGCTAGTAAAAGACCTAATCCTATGTATAAAAGCCTTATCTCTGGTTTTTTGTGCTGGTATATGTTCATATCTTTGGTTCATCAGTCTGTAGCTGAATTCTATTGCAGACATTTTCTATACTCTTTAAATGTGTTTTTCAGTAGCATTTACATATTGTATACAGCATATGCGAAATATTTTATTCTTTTTTCTTTATATTTTCATTTAGAATATTTAACTACTACATTAACTTGGGAATTGGCTTCGTTTTCTTCTGAATTCATAGTATACTCTGTAGAATAACTTTTTTCCAGTTAACAGGTTTCGTATTCCTCCACAGGGTCCTCTTTTCACACAAGGTATAATAAAAGGTGTTCTCCTGTTTTGAAGGTAATTTATCACATCTATATTGTAAAACTCTCTATCAAGGAAAAGTATTTTAATTTTAAACCCAATGGCTTCGATTTCTTTTATTAGGAAATCTACTGTATCTTTTAAAGTTTCTCCTGCGAATATATTTCAGCTAATGTGCATGTTTATTTTCTTAATATTACATATATGGAAGTATAAGCATAATCGAATAGTTCCTTGTTTAGGTTGGGTTTTAATTCTATCACCATTAGTTTTCTTTCACTATAATAATGGAATATTGATATAATCAATAGCCACATCAATTTCATAGGCACGGTTTTATTTGAATGAATCTTCAATTCATTTTAAACTCAGCAATTTCATCTAAATCAAGATCACTAAGTCTAATAGTTATTTCAAGGGACATCACAAATATTATTAACATCACTAACAGTAGTTCGAGAAGCAGCAGCATTAAGAAGATGATAAACAATCGTTTTCTCACTATAGGCTGCATTTAGGAGCTGATTGAAATCCCAACATATCACTAATAACATTAACCGAAAGATTTAATACATCATCATTCAATAATATTTTATGTGGTGCTTTTTTTATTTTCATATTTTTTTATTTTCATATATATGGTGTTAGAAATTAAGTGAATTTCCAAGAATTATCCATGCTTATTTCATATTATATCTCATTTCACACATCTTTAAATCTAAAAGTATATCATAATTAGTCTTGAAAATAAAAATAAATCGGTATTAATTATTAATACTTGAATACAAGACCATATAAATCAGATGAATCTTGGACAAAATTTAGATAGATTTTTAAGGGCTTTATTCTGATAATGGTAGTTAAAATCTTATAAATATCAATGAATAGAATTATTAAAGCTTTAAAATAAAGAAAACTTCGTTTTATTCGCAAAGTGAATTTAGGAAAATCTTTGATTTTCCGTTTCTAACTTAAAACAAGT
>JAISZW010000040.1 GCA_031284445.1 Candidatus Methanovirga basalitermitum
TTAATATAAAGAATAATTAGATCTTTGTTTAATAATTTAGTAAATATTAAATATTTATTTAAAAAATAATAATTTTTAATTTTAATGGTAATATTTTGATTTGTGTTAAAAATTAAGTGTTACACTATAAGAGCCTGTAAAAAATTGTGGAGTTCTTTATTATATTGTTTCATCCCATAAATAGAGCTAAATACTTCAATAATCCTTCAATTATCTTAAATTTACTTTTAATCACCGTTTTTTATTTTCACTATAGTACTGCTGATCGATTCTATGATTATAAAAATTATCAACAGTAAACTGTAAAGCTTTCAAAGTTACCAATCATCTTTTTAATTTAGAATTTTCATTATTACAGACGATTGATCTGTTGATTTTCTTAATAATACCTTATCTGTTTAAACACTCTTTTTAATCTTCTTAAATATAGTATTGATCTTTTTGGCTTAGTTTTTTAATTTTCCATTTAGAAAAAATCATTCTAATTTTATAGTGCCCATTTAAATTATAATTTTATTGGAATAGATCGTTATATAGTATATAAAATTGTTTTGCTGTTCTACCACTTTTTGAACCTCCTCGCAAAGAAGAGAATTTTTTGGCTTCTATATATAGTTTTTCTCTTTTATCATCAGGTATACATGGAAAATAAGAATCTATAATTCTTAAATAATCGTTAGTATTTCCTTGATAAAAAGGAATCCATAACCCAAATCTATCAGAAAGTGAAATCTTCTCTTCAACATTATCCTTATAATGAATTTCACCATTATCAATTACTGTTCCATCGTTGTCAGAAAAATATTCTGGAACTAAGTGTCTTCTGTTAGATGTAGCATAAATTAAAATGTTTTTAGGAGGAAGTTCAATAGATCCTTCAATAATGCTTTTAATAGCATTATAAGTTGAATCAGCTAAATCAAAAGATAAATCGTCTGAAAATACAATGAATTTGTATGGTAGCTCTTTAATTTCGTCGCTAATATCTACTAAAGCATCTAAATCATCCTTAAAAAATTCAATCAATCTTAATCCATCATCAAAAAAGTGGTTTAAAATTGCTTTAATTAAAGAAGATTTTCCTGTTCCTCTTGAACCCCATATTAAAGCATGGGCAGCAGGTTTACCTTTAACAAATTTTTTAGTATTTTCAAAAAGAGTTTTTTTCTGATCATCAATGTTTATCAAATCATCAAGAATGATAGGGTCTGTTTCAAAAATAGGTTTTAATTTATCTTTTTTAGCTCGATAAATAGCTGCAGGAGTTTTTTTCCAGTCGACCATTTCTATTCCTCTAACATTATGCTATTGAGTTTAGTGTGCATATATGTTAAAATCTAATTTTTTAATTTTCCAATGTTAATAAGATCAGTTAAAATAGCTGATGCTGTTTCAAGAGATCCTGCTCCTTTTCCAACCACAGTTACCTTATCTGCTAAATCAATTTTTAAAGTTGCCATATTTAATGTACCATCAACGGCATAGGGACTATTTTTCTTAACTAATCGTGGTGCAACTTTAAGGTTATATTTTGAAACCTCAGCTATTAATTTTATGAGATAACCTTCCTTTTTAGCAAGTTCAATAGCTTCAGAACTAATATTAGAAATACCTTCAATATCAATATCATCATAAACACAATCTATACCTAAAATAGAATTTGCTAATATAACTGTTTTACATGCAGCATCTATACCTTCAACATCCTGTGTTGGATCAGTTTCAGCTATTCCAAGAATTTGAGATTCTTTAAGAGTATCTTTGTATGATGATCCTTCTGAAGTCATTCTTGAGAGAATAAAGTTTGTTGTACCATTTAAAATCCCAATGATGGATTCAATTTTAGAACTTGGCAATGTTTTTTTGGAAAAATTAATTATTGGCATAGCTCCACCAACTGATGCTTCAAATCTAAACTCCACATCATTTTCCTTTGCTTTGTTGATTATTTCATTAAAAAATAATGCTAAATGACCTTTGTTAGATGTGACAACGTCTTTTTTACCAGCAAATGCCTTTAAAGTTAATGATTTAGCAGGTTCTCCAGTTTTTACATCGGTTGGTGTTGCCTCTATTAAACAATCATAATCAACACTATCTAAAAGTTCAATTCCTTGAATATTAGTACTCCCATATTCAGAATAGTCAGAAACCTTGCAGGTTTTTGATTTTATATCAAGAAGTAATTTTTCATCTAATCCCTCTTGATTAATAGCTGATCCAGAAGAATCTGAAACACCCACAATTTTTAGATCTATATTAAATTTGTCTTTAATATCTTTTTTTTTCAAAGATATTGCTTTGGCTACTCCTTGTCCTACTGCTCCGAATCCTATTAAACAAATTCTCATTTAATCACTACTACATTCCAATTTACATCTTAAGAAAATTTCATACTTCATTAACCATTAACAACGATTTTTCATTGGCTATTTCTTGAATTTTAGTAAAAACAGTATTTTTCATTCCAAAAATAGATTCAATAACTAACATTGCAGATGATTCATCTTCATCAGATAATTTAATTTCTAAACTAAGAATGGATGTTCCTTCAAGTTCATTTATTCTATCCATCGTGTTTCTAATATCTGTATCAATCACATGACCAATTAAAATTGTTTTTAATCTCTCTTTTGAAAGAACACCATTTATTTCTAAGATCGTTATGTTCATTTCCTTTAGTTTATCAATACATCGAATTAAACTTTTTTGTTCTCCTTCTAAAGTTATTTGAACTGGTATCATGCCATCATCATTTTTATCATCTCTTCTGTGAATGACTGTAACTAAATTAGCTCCAAATTGGCTTATTGGAGATAAAACATTGACTAATTGACCAGGAACATCTAAAAGTTCTAAAATTAAATCTGTTCTCATTTTTTACCTCTTTAATTCAATGTAAATATTCTAACCATTAAATAAGTTAACTATTAAGTAAATTATTAATCCAAAGATAAAATATCAGCAATAAAGCTTTAATTTATCCAATCTGCTTTTTTAACGATTATATTGCCTTTTTTATTGGTTTTAGCATTTTTAATGATTTTTTCAGGGTTATGAATACGAGCAACATCTTCTCTATTTAAATTTATATTATCTACAATGTATTGAGTTTCCTCAAGATTATCAATGGTTTCTAATGTTTTCGAAAATTGTTTAAGTATTTTTTCTCCCTCTTTTTCTATTTTCATTTCTAAAATCTCCATTATTTCATAAAATTGACAGATAATAACCTGTTGTAATATTAGAACATGATATTTTTTGATATATATAAGTAAATCAGGAAGTTTAGTACCGAAAATTAAATTAATTTTTTTACTATAATATTTATCTACATGAACAAAAGTTTGATCAAAACTATTTTAAGATAATAAATAGATAAATTTTTTAAAAAATACAATCAAAACGAATAAGTTATCAAAATTGATTCTTGAACATATCTAATTTATAAGTACAATCATACATATAAATATTTGTATTACTATCCATAAAAAATGTATTACTATTCATACAAAAAGTATTGTAAAGTTTTTCTATTTGAACTAATCCGACTTTATGAGGTCATAGATTCTCCTTTAGATATTCCTAATGGGTATATATGGAGTGTTTGAATTTTTAGTCGGGACTACTAAAGAAAAATTTTCTCTATAGTTAAATGTTGATAGTCGCATTTATCCTTCTTATATTTTGATTTTATAAACAGGCAGTTGAAAACTATTTAATTTAGAGTTAATTTATCATCTGCCATGAATATTACAAGTTTTAAAAGTGTATGATGGATCATTGAGTGAGTATTTATGAAGATTAGTAAATTAATTAACATGTGGAGGGTGTAAAAAAGTGTGGAGTTTTTTTGATTTTTGAAAAAAATTGAAAATCCTTCAAATACTTTAATTTACTATAATATCATCCATAAGAAATGCATATTCAAAAAATATATCAAACACCATATAAAATAAAGAAATAAATTAAAATAAAGGCTCTGTCAAAAATTTTGGTGATAGACCTCATAATACATCATGACTAAAAAATGGATTTTATA
>JAISZW010000049.1 GCA_031284445.1 Candidatus Methanovirga basalitermitum
TTAATATAAAGAATAATTAGATCTTTGTTTAATAATTTAGTAAATATTAAATATTTATTTAAAAAATAATAATTTTTAATTTTAATGGTAATATTTTGATTTGTGTTAAAAATTAAGTGCTACACTATATTTCATCTGTATGTTTTAGGTGATTTAATGAAAACTGTTGGAATCTGTGATACTACATTTGCTCGTTTTGATATGGGAGCAACAGCTGTTGATGAACTCAAAAAAAATGTTACAGATTTGAAAATTGTTAGACGGACTGTTCCAGGAATTAAAGATCTTCCTGTAGCTTCTAAAAAATTGGTTGAAGAGGAGAATTGTGAAATCGTCGTGGCTCTTGGAATGCCAGGACCAAAAACTAAAGATAAGGTGTGTGCTCATGAGGCATCTACTGGACTTATAAATGCTCAGTTAATGACCAACACCCATATCTTAGAGATTTTTGTCCATGAAGATGAAGAACTTGATGATAAACAACTAAAAATTTTAGCAGAGAATAGAACAAGAGATCATGCTCAAAATCTTATAAAAATGTTGTTTAAACCGAAGTTGCTTAGAAAAGAAGCAGGGCAAGGGAAAAGAGAGGGTAAAGAAGATGTAATACCTTTATAAGTTTCAACGAGTTTCAATAATTTAAAGGTTTTATAATGAATAAAAATATGTTTTCTTCAGAAGATAGTGATGACAGTATTGAAGATACTGATGGAGTGTTTATAGTCATTCCAGCTTTTAATGAGGAAAAAACTGTAGGTTCAATTGTAGAAGAATTGGTAAGAAGAGGATATAAAGTAGCTCTTGTAGATGATGGATCTGTTGATAGAACATATGAAATAATTAAGAAATCCAAATTAAAATATCCTAATAATATATTCCTACTTAAACATCCAATAAATAGGGGTTTAGGTGCTGCTTTAAAGACAGGCATGACTTTTTCTCTTCTTAAAGGAGCTAAATATGTTGTTACTTTCGATGCTGATGGTCAACATGCTTTTGAAGATATAAAAAATGTTTGCATCCCTTTAAAAGCAGATGATGCTCAAGTAGTCATTGGTGCAAGACCTTTTGAAGATATGCCAACAACGAAAAGATTTGCAAATAATATAATGAATCTTTTAACTTATTTATTCTATAGAACTAAAGTTAAAGATTCTCAATCTGGATTAAGAGCTTTTAAAGCAAATATTATACCAAAGTTCAATATTCTATCTCATGGTTATGGTGTTTCATCAGAATTTATCAAAGAAATTCATAGAAATCATCTTAAACTTGAAGAAGTCAGTATAAAAACAATTTATACTGATGAAACTCAAAATAAAGGCACGAACATTTTTACAGGCATGAAAATTCTGTTTAAAATGATTATTAATGTTTTAAAATAGTTTTTTAAGTGAATTAAAAGTAGGTGAGGATGTGCTTGAATTAATAAGTTTATATAAAATTTTGTTCATAGTCTTAGCTATTTTAGCTATTTCATTTGTTTTAGGAATCTACAAAAATGGTAAAATTTCAATGAAAGTGATCATTCTTTGGATATTTTTATGGTTTATATTGATCATTTTTTCTTTAATCCCTGATTTAACTACATTTTTAGCAAATTATTTGGGAATTGGAAGAGGAATCGATTTACTATTTATTGTTGGAATTTTAGGTGCTTATTATTTATTATTTAGATTATATTTAAATATTGAAAATATAAATCAAGATATTAATAAATTAGTAACTGAGATAGCAATTTTTAATGAGAATCGTGAAGAAGATGAAAAATAGCTAAATGTTAAGATAAATTATTTAAATTGAAAGTAGATTTTAATCATGACAAAAGGTGATATTTTGAATCCAGTAAGAAAAGCAAATATTTTAATTGTAATCATCATAGCTATCCTTGGATTAGGAGTAGGAAATATTGCTGTATCATTTACAGGAGATTATGTTAAGGAGTACATTAATTTAAATACTGTTGATTTTAATGAAAATAGTAAAATGTTAGCCGTTGAAGATGGTCAATTTAATCCTACAAGCATTACAAAGATTGATAAAGAACCAATAATTATTAATAATTGGACTAATAACAATACTAAAGAGAATAATAGTAATGAAAACAATAGTAATCAATCTGGAAATAGCACAGAAAAATAAAACCAAATAATCCAGCTCATCCGTAATAGAAAAAAGTGTAAAAAAAAAGAAAATATTAAGAATATTTTTTCTGAAAACATCTTAGAAGTATCTTTTTAAAATTCCTTCTAGAATTTTAGCATGTCTTCCTTCATCTTTTGAACTTTCATTGAAGAAATCAGCTGGATCTTCAAGAAGACATTCTTTGGATTTATCACAAGCAGCTTTTTTCTCTTTATTAGCCATTTGTTCTCCATTAAGCATCATTTCAATATTTTCTTTTAAGGTTGGCTTAATAACTCCATTCATTTCAGCAAATCTTGCAGCATGCCATGCTTCTTCTCTTGCTAAGTTTTTGAACACCTCTGCTAATTCACCATAACCTTCTCTTGAAGCTTGTCTTGACATAGCTAAATATATTCCAACTTCTTGAGTTTCACCCATGAAGTTGTTTTGTACTTCAGTTTCTAATTTTGTACCTTTTGTAATACCAATTTTATGTTCGTTCATATTTAGTTCCTCCAAATATAGTCATAGCTCTTGACTTGTAAACTCAAGGAGTCTAATGCTTTCTAAATCGTACTATATAAATTTTTATTTTTAAAGAGCCTGTAAAGTTTATTATGTCTAAATTTAATAATATCCGCCCATGTTCTAATTTCCTATAATTTTTTAGCTTCTTGAGATAGTTTTTTCCCTAATTCGAAAGCAACTTCTTGTTCTTCATCATTAGGAACATATAAAACTTCATTTTGACCAATAACATTAAATCCAGAATTATTAAGTAAATCAGCTATTATTGCTGGAGATCCTCCTTTTCCACCCATTGAACCAAAAGTAACAGCTAATCTCTCTATTCCAGTTCTTTGGAATCTTAATCCTTTTAAATAGAAAATTAAATCTCCTATACTTGGATATGGTTCGTCGTTAATGGTTGGAACTCCAATAGCTACTGCTTTACTTTCTAATATGCTTTTAACAATTTCACTTCTCTCGTCTTCATGGAGATAATACATTTCAACATCAAAACCTTCACTTATTGCACCTTCAGCTATTTCATGAGCCAAGATTTTTGTAGAGTAATGCATTGTGTCGTATATGACGGTTATCTTATCTTTACATTTTCCTGTTGCCCAATCACTATATGCTCCAATAACTTTCATAGGATCAGTCCATATCTGTCCGTGAGATGGTGCAATCATTTTAATTTTATCCAATAATCCAAGTTCAGTCACTTCTTCAAATTTTTTAAGTACTAATTTGGATAATGGTACGATTAAGTTAGCATAAAATTTTTTAGTTGCATCCATAAGAACATGTTCAGGGATTTCATGATCAAATCTTTGTGGGAAACATAAATGCTGTCCAAAAGCATCGTTTGGGAATAAGATTCCATCTTCAGCAAGTAAGGTAAACATACTATCTGGCCAGTGAAGTAAAAATGCATCTAAAAATGCTAAAGTCTTTCCACCAAGTTCTAATTGATCTCCAGTACCCACATTTATGAATTTAGCCACATCAATACTAGGATAATGCCTCTTTAATCCTTCAACAGCTATTTCAGTTGAATAAATTGGGGCTTGTGGGAATCTTTTATGTAGGTCTACCAATGTTCCACTATGGTCTTTTTCAATGTGGTTTTGTACAATGAAGTCCACACTTATAGACCTATTTTCTTTTTTAAATGCATCTTCCAAGCGTGCCATGATTTCAGGAGTATTTCCAGGATATGCATTATCAATTACAGCTACTTTTTCCCCAAAAACAACATAAGCATTGTAAGTCGTGCCTTTTAAAGTATATCCATGATAAGATCTTAAATCCCAATCAAGTACTCCAATCCAGTATACTCCATCTCCAATTTTTACAGCTTCTGCTTTCATATTAACCTTTCCCTATATTTTTAGTTTAAATCTCTATTTAAAATTTGTTTTTAGTCTATTTTATTTTTAGACATATTTTAATTAAAAATTGTATAATAATATTGTTCGTTTGTATAAAAACAATTTATATTTTAACATGATTATATAAGGTATACTTTTATCGAATATAATCTGTCAACTTAAAATTTTCTTTATTACATATTCTAAAAACTATTAATATATTCATGAAAGTTTCTATTAAACCCTATATATTTTATGAAATAGGGTGTTAGATTTTTAACAAAAATCGAAGCATGAACAAATCTCATTATCCATGTTTTAAGGCTTTAATCATACTGTTTTTTAGAAGTACATTTTTATATTGGAATTTAAATTAAAATACTTAATATACAATTTTGATATAATTAATAAATAAATATTTAAGCTCCGTTGAATATGCAAAAAATAACTTATAGTAAAAATACTTAAAAACAAAATCCAAATCTTTAATGAGTATTTTTAACATTTTTAAAGCTTTAATAATTCTATTCAATGATATTATGAGATTTTAACTACTATTATCACAATAAAGCCCTTAAAAATCTATCTAAATTTTGTCCAAGATTTAGCTGGTTTATATGGTCTTGTATTCAAGTATTAATAGTTAACACTAGATTTATTTTTATTTTTGTGACTAATTGTGATGTACTTTTAGATTTTAGGATGTGTGGAATGAGGTATGGTATGAAATAAGCATGGATAATGCTTGGGAATTCACTTAATTTCTAACACCCCATTTATGAAAATTATGGTTTTATGAAACTCACAAATTATATTTTATGTCATTGTACATATAACTGTTTCGTTTTACCATTTAAATGTATCAAAATTTAGATCCATAATGCTTATAAGCTTTAAACTACATATTAATAAATATGAGTTCGTTAGTAGATTTTTCGGTTGAAGATATGTATTCTGCTGTGCTGGAACATGGTGATAAGTTGTATGAGATTGATAAAATTATAGATTGGAATATTTCCCGTCCAATATTATTCAAGCCATATACAAGATAAGACAGAGAAAGGCGGTAGACCTGAAATTGATGTGATACTCATGTTTAAAGCTTTGATAATCCAATAAATGTATGTTTTATCTGATCCTGAGTTGAGATAATAAGCATATGCGATAGAATATCTTTCAGAAGGTTTCTTGGCTGGGTTAAAAGTGTACCAGATAAGGATACCATTTGCCTTTTTTAAGAATGGTTAACGAATTCAGGTGCAATAAACGATGCATGGTCATTATTCAATGAATTAATAGATAATTATGGATTAGAACCTGGACGAAAATTTAGTCAAGATGTGACATATATAACAGCAGATCCAGGACATCAAAAAGATGATGTGTTAAGAGGCTTATTGACAAAACCACCCATAGTAAAGACGGAACAGTAGCTAAAAAAGGATCTAAAAGATTTTTTGGATTCAAATCACATACATTAATTGATAACAAATATGGTTAATAAATGAAACTGAATTAAGCACAGCATCACTACATGATAGTAAAATAGACATATCAACAGATAAAAACCAAGTAGGCTTTTAACTATAATTCAACTACCAAGAATCCTAAGCAAAACCCAGACCGCTTAACGATAGCTATGCAAAAATTAGAGAAAAACCATGACTAAATTATCCAAAAAAAGGAGAAAATTGGGATTATTTTCCTACAGAAAGCAAAAATATGAATAAAACTTCATATTAACATATGTTAAAATGAGTTAATAGAAACTCTCTCATGAAGAATATTTTTATTTTTATAAAATTTATAAGTTCTCCTTTACAGATAACAATTTTATTAAACAAAGAAAATTATATAATAATATAATGAAGACTATTTTAATCTGATTTTAAAGGTGTTTTTGTGTCAAAAAATAACAATTCAATTATCAAAGGAACCATATTTTTATTATTAGGTATACTTATCATCTATGCTATGATTACTCTTCATATCAAAGATATTTTTATTTATTTAGGGTTTATAGTCATCGGTTTTGGAATATATTCAATAGTTATAAGTTTTCTTAAAAACAGGACTATCAAAGAACACAATTCTAATAAATCGTTAAAAAGGCTTTTAGAAAATAATTTCCAAGGAAAAAGTAATATACTAAATAAGGTACCAATCCATGATGAAAAAAGTTCTAAAATGAAAAGGAGTAGAGTCCATAAATTTTCAAAACCTCAAGTCATTAACAAGTCAATTGGCAAATTTAAGTATTCTAATTCAAAGCCAGATCTATTAAATAACTCTAAGCCACGAAAATTTAAACCACATAAACAAGCATCAAAACCTTTTATTTTTACTCCTAACTATGAAAGACCATCGAATATAACTAGAAAACCTGTTAAAAAGCATTTGAAATCTTCTAAAAGATATAAGTTAAGCAAAATTAAACCTACCATCTCTATTAATCAATTATCCAAAACATTAGGTCTTGAAAAAGAGAGTAGTGAGTTAAACAAATTAAAGAGAACATTAAAAGATGACAATCCTAATTCAAATAGCTCCACTATAAATAATCATTACCCAGATAGCCCTACCAAAATCATGTCCACTTTAAATCGTCCTACTGCAAAAAAAAACATTATTAAATGCTCTAAATCCAAAAATTCTGGTTTAAATGAGTCTATTGATCTAAATAATCGTGCTATTAATTTAAACAATGAAAAATTTCCTAAGTATAATGATTCAATAAATGAAGAGATTTTAAAAAATATGATTAAATATGATTTAAAAAATAAAAACAACAATCAAAATTTTATTGACAAACTTGATGAGATACATATTTTTTGTGAAGATAAAAGTCTAAAATTCAGCGAAACACTAGAAAGATTATCTAAAAAAGCAAAAAAAGAAATATTCATTGAAATTCCAAGTTTAAAATCTTTATCTAATGAAGTTTTGTTAATATTAAATTATTTAGGTGCAAGAATAATAATAGAAAAGTTTGATGTTAAAGATATTTCTTATTCTTTTATTATATCCTCTCTTTTAGAAAATAAAAACATATCAATAAAAATAATTGATTCTGTTGATTCAATAATTGTTGTTGTTGATAATGATTATGCATTAGTACTTTCAGAGTTAGTTAGCTCTGGAATAGGTGTTGGGGCTGTATTTACTGAAGAAAAAGAAGTAAATTCAATTAAAGACACCTTTGAATTGTTATGGGAGATTTCAAAAGAATTGTAAAATAGCTATTTTATTAAATTACCTAAAGAAGCCGTTGTATAATTGTTTATGCAGGAATTCTCATTTAAATATAATATCACACTAAATAAAATATTATAAAACATTTAATTTAAAAATTAAACAATTAAAAAACGTTATATCAACTTTTTTAAGTTTTCAAACAATTTTTTTTTAATATATTACTGAAATATTTTTATTTTAACTATAGAAGTTTAATAATTTTCAATGCAATAATGGCTGCTCCAAAACCGTTATCGATGTTTACAACTGAAAGACCAGGGGTACATGTTTGAAGCATGCTATAAATAGCTGCTTCACCTTTTGCAGCTATTCCGTAACCAACAGAAGTTGGAACTCCAATTACTGGAATGTCTACTAATCCAGTTACAATAGAAGCCAAAGCACCTTCCATTCCAGCACAAATAATTAGGACTTTGACATCTTCTTCAATCATTATTTTTATTTTGGGGAAAAGTCTATGGATTCCAGCTATTCCAACATCATAGAATTTAACAACTTCACAACAGCTTTCTTTGAGGATGGATGCTGCTTCTTCAGCGATTGGAATATCTGAAGTGCCAGCACTTATTAAGCCTATTTTATGTTTGTAATTTTCTTTTTTTTCATCTTTTTCTTTTTTAATGATTAGAACTTTTCCTTTTTCATTGTAAAGACTAAAATTTTTTATATTAAGAATATCATTAACTATACTTTCATAGATATCATTTTCTAATTTTGTAACTATTAAGTTATCTTTATTATTCTCATCTTCAAGATAAGTTTGAATGATTAACAATAAATCAGAATAAGCTTTACCTTTTGCTAATACTGCCTCTGGAAAACCAGAGCGATATTTTCGAGAAAGATCGAAATTAGCTATTTCTTCGATTTGCTTGATGTTATTAACCTTTAAAAGATTTTCAGCTTCATTAATACTAATTTTCCCATCTATCAACTTTTCTAATATTTTTTTCAAAACAATCACCAAAATATTGCATTGTTATTTTTGAAAATTAAATGAAGTTTTACTCAAAATTTAATCGTTAAGTAAAATATTTATAAGTTAAAATATCTTATTATAATTACACTTATAATATTGTTAAATTGTTATTCAAATAAATAATATTTCTGTTTAAATGGTTGATTAAGAATTTTTTAATCAGACTTCTTTAAGAAGTTTGTTTTAAGGAGTTGTGAGTGAGTGAGATTAAATAAACTACCAAAAGAACAAGTAGTTCATAGTCCTAATGTTTCAATTGCTTCTGTAAAGATAAAAAAAGAAGCTAAAGCCGTTGTTGTTGAAGGAGCTGGTTTTCCATTTAAATTGCCATTTATGGATGTTTCAAATTTAGAAGTTAACAATAAAGAACTTTTTGAAATCTATGCTAAAGAACAATGGTTTGGATCTCCTGCTGTAGAAGGCAATTATCTTTTTGATCAAAAAATAATCCCTGATTTTGGTTTTAAAATCATAACAGCTTATCCTAATAACTCTGTTATTGGTGAAAATACTTCAATTATTCTTTTAAATAATAATGAAGATAATTTGAAAATTGAATCTAATCTAAGCTTAGATGATGTTATAGGTCAGGGAAAAGCTAAAGCTAAATGTAAAGTTATCATGAAGTATCTTGATGATCCTGAAAAATTTGCAGATTGGGCTCCACGGAACATATTGTTTTATGGAGTTTCAGGTACTGGTAAAACAATGTTGGCTAAGGCACTTTCTAATGAGCTTGATGTTTCATTGTATTTAATCAAAGCAACGAATCTAATCGGTGATCATGTAGGTGATGGTGCTGCTTCAATTCATGATTTATTTGAAAAAGCAGGGAAAAATTCACCATCCGTTATATTCATCGATGAAATCGATGCTATTGGACTTCATAGAAAATATCAATCTATAAGGGGAGATGTATCAGAGATTGTTAATGCTCTTTTAACTGAAATGGATGGAATATCAAATAATGAGGGTATTGTGACAATCGCAGCGACTAACAATCCAGAACAGTTAGACTATGGAATCAGAAGTCGTTTTGAAGATGAGTTTGAATTCACTCTTCCAGATGAAAAAGAGAGAAGATCAATTTTTAATAAGTACATAGACACACTACCAATACCTATTAAACCAACAACTAAACAATTAGCTAAATTAACTAAAGGGTTTTCAGGAAGAGATATAAAAGAGAAAGTGCTTAAATCTTCACTTCATAAAGCAATCTCAGAAGAAGCTGATGAGATATCAATGGAACATGTTAATTATGCTTTAAGTAATTATTATAGAGAAAATAACTCACCAAAGAACATGTTCGCATGATTAATCCATATCAATTTTTATAAAGGAAAAACAATGAATTCAACTTTAATAAAAAATGTAACACTTATCGGTACTGTTAATGGGAAAATGATTGAAAATACTTCAATAGCTATTGAAAATGGGAAAATAAAAGAAATTGGTAATGATATATCTAAAAATTCATCAAATTATTCTAAAATCATAGATGGTGAAGATGGTTTCTTAATGCCAGGATTTATTGATGCTCATGTTCATTTATTAGCTAATGGTTTTCAAAATGAAGATTATATGAATGATCCACTTTCATACTACTTTTATAAAGGAATAAATGCAGCTAAACTAACATTAGAAGCTGGTATAACAACAGTTCGTGACTGTGGATTAGCTGACTATGGATTTAAATTAGCAGTAAGCAAAAAACTATTTCCATCACCAAAAGTCCAAATATCTGTAATGCCTCTTTCAATAACTGGTGGTCATTTTGATTTCACATTAAAGTCTGGACATGACATGATTGTGAAATACTCTGGACTTCCACACCCTAACTGTAATGGTGTTGAAGGAGTAATAGCTAAAACAAGAGAGGTTGCACGTGCAGGTGCTGATTTCATAAAAGTCATGGCAACTGGTGGAACCATAAGCGCAAATGATAAAACTGATGATGTTCAATTCAGTATTAAAGAACTTAAAGCCATTGTTGATGAAGCAAATCGTCTTGATAGGAAAGTTGCTACTCATTGTCATGGATATGGTGGATTAGAGCATTCAGTTAAAGTTGGTGTTCATTCAATTGAGCATGGAACACCTGTTGATAAGAAAAATGCTAAAATAATGGTGGATAAAGGCATATTTTTGATTCCAACATTCTTAGTAATAAAAGATCAGGAAATAGCTGCTAAAAATAAGACTTTACAAGAGAATAAAATTGAACCTGTGTTAAAATTAGTTAAAATGCATGGAGAAAACATGGAAATGGCATATAATCAAGGAGTAACAATGGCTATGGGAACTGATAGTGGTGTTCAAGAACATGGGAATAATTTAGCTGAATTAGGTTATTTCGTGAAAATGGGAGCCTCACCTCTTGAAGCAATTATAACAGGAACTCTAAATAGTGCTGAATGTTTATCTCTTGAAGATAGAATTGGTTCAATTGAAATTGGAAAATCTGCAGATTTAGTTTTCACAAAAAAGAATCCTCTTGATGATATTTCAGTTCTAAAAGATAGAAATAATATTTTATTGGTTTTTCAAGATGGAAATATTGTTAAGAACCTATTCTGAATTTAGGGGTAATCATTTATCCATGTCAATTATAGTGGAACTGTTTTTTAAATTGGCTAACTCTTTTTTAGTTAACTTTCTTTTTTTCACATCAGAATCGACTATACTACTTTGACCAAGAGGATCTTCAATAATCAGGTCTGCTTTCAAATTACCATTTAATAGCTTGTCTATCTTTTCAAGAATGTCTTCTGCATTTTTTTGGGCTTCATCTTTTGGAAATAATATTAAAGCTTGTCTTACTCCATTTTGAAATCTTTTTAAGACTCCTTCAATGTTAGATATATAACCTTGTGATTTTGGCCCTGGTTCTACTTTAATACCAAGTTTTGGTATGGAAACAGTTGCAGATTGTGATCTAACTACTCTATTAGATAATTTGTCCTTAGATATTTCCATTTCATATCTGACAGGATCGTCATGATCCAGTACTATTACATCACTATGTTTATATCCACATACATCGCATACAACTGATGTTTCCATTACTTCTCCAAAATATGGTATGTTTTCAGTTTTAATTCTTGAGTGTGCAGTTTTTAGTCCATTACAAACTGGGCAATCAACCATCATTCCTTCAACTTCTTCCAATCGGACACCCTCTAACTTTTTCTATTTATACTGATAGATTTTATTAGTTATTAGTAATAGTTATATATACTCATTGTAACTAAAAATAGTAATTAATATATTGTTAAAAATATTCTATTTTATCAATCTTAAATTTAAAGATAAACTTGAAAAATTTTAAATTATTGGGTTTATAAAAACCATCTAATATTCATTAAACTATAGTATAATCATTCAATGGCTAAATTTTTATTAAAACAAGAAATATAGGTGATTTTTTGTATACTGTAACCTCTATTGAGGAACTTCAAGAACTTAACCCGTATATAATAATTGGATGTGGTGGAGGAGGAGAGAAATTTACCAATTTTGAAGGAATTAAGGCTGTTGGTTTTGTAGATAATGATAAACAAAAGCATGGGAAATCTTTTTGTGGATTTAATGTTTCATCAGATCTATTATCAATACTTAAAAAAACGGATGCTAAAACTGTAGCTATTATGTTACCAATAGGTGCAGAAGGAACAGCATTGATGTATGCAGTTCAAGCTATTTCAGCGGGAAAAAATGTAGTATCCTCATTTAGATCACTTTCATTAATGGAAAATTCGTCTTTGTTAAAATTGGCAAAGGATAAAAATGTTATTTTAAAAGAGATCACTCCTCGCTTAGATACTATTGAAAAGATTTTTGGATTTGCTCCTGAAAAATGTTGTGAGACTTTACCTAAGATTTTCTATAAACCAAAAGCCTCAATTGTTTTTGTTGGAGGAACTTCACAAGAATGTGGCAAAAGAACCACGACAAGACTGTTAGGAAAAGAAGCCATAAAAAGAGGAATTGATATTGGAATTCTCTCTACTGATGAAATGGGATTAGAAAAGCCAACTGACATGAATTTCAGAGCAGGAAGTCTTTCAGCTATGGATATTAGTTCTGCAATACTACAAGCAATAAAAACTATTGAAGAAGAGAAATTTCCCGAAATAATTTTCATTGAAGGGCAAGCAAGCTTAACCGAGATTGATAATCCTCATCCTAGAGGATTATCAGCATCTATATTAATTGGTGCTGCACCAGATGTCACAGTAGTTTGTCACAGACCAAATCATCCTTATAGACATCCTCGTGGGATTGATTATGAGATTAAAGCTATTGAAGCAATTGAACCAACTAAAGTAGTTGGTTTATCTATAAATTTACTTAATATCGATGATAATAAAAGTCTTGATGATTTTTCAGTTTATAACCTACCAATCGTTGATATGAAAAATGGAGGAGCAAAAATACTTTTAGACAGTATTTTAGATTATTTAAATAATGAAAATAGTTAAAATGACATATAGTGCTTTATTTAATTTTATCAGCATACTAATTTTTTTTAAATATTATTAAAATCATGACCTCTATAGGTCATAGTAGTTCAATTCAAAATTAGTTGAGATAATAGGAGATTATTAGATGGGATTTATTGATCAGTTTAAAAGAAGTCTGGGTATGGAAGAAGAAAAAAGAATGTCTGTGAAACCATTTGTAGAAGAAATCTTAGAGAGTACGGATGTATCTATCACTCCAGAACAACCTTTTTATGAGATTATACTAATTAAACCAAGAACAGAAGATGATATGGATTATGTTCGTGATCAGATAATCGAGGGAAATCCAGTTGTTATAGATGTTGCTTATCTTGAAAATGAAGGAGAAAAGACCTTTGAAATGATTGGTACTAAATTAAATGTTTTAAGAAAAGAACATAAAGCTGAAGCTATTTTATTATGCAAAACAAAAGATAAACACATAATTTTAATAAGTCCAAACAAGATTAAAGTTATTAAAAAAGGATAAAATGGATTTTTAATGGTATTTTGGGGGGACTGTCCAAATTATTTACTGATAACTTTTATATAGTATTTTGAGTGTATATATAATAGACGAGTCAAAGATTGATTATTTATAGTATAGTCCTGGACATTTGATTTAAAAATGATGAATATAACATAAGATCTTCTAAAAAATTGTTGTTTATATTCATGTCTATAATTTGATGAGTCTTAATATAGATATTATTTTTAAAACTTTGGTCGAGTACTATATTATACATATTATAACAAGGTGTCTCATTTTCATGAAAAATTCAAGACATGGAAAAATGTATCTGGTGAATCTGAAAGGTATATTATAGTAGTTTCAAAAAGTACAGCTTAAAACTTATTTAAATTTAAAAATTAATCTTGAACTACTTTGAATTTTTAAACAAAGTTAAATTCATATAGATAAAAATCCGATTGCTATTTAACTAAAAATTAAAGGATAATATCCTTTGAATTTAAAATCAAAGCTATTTCCAATAGTTTTAAAATCAC
>JAISZW010000076.1 GCA_031284445.1 Candidatus Methanovirga basalitermitum
TAAATTAATTTTCCTTATAATTTTTACTTTGTAATTTAATCTTTTACAATTTTGATTATGCAAATATATTTGTAATCTTTGGGCATCGTGATCAGATAAGCCATTTGATACTGAGGAAGTTACAAAATTTACAAATTTAATTGTATCAAGAAAGATATTATCAATTAAAATTCTTGAGTTGTTGGTAATTCTTGTGGGAAAGTGGATTATACTTACAAGATTGTATGAATTCAGTATATTATTTATTTCTTGTTTCTCTTTTGATTCATTTAGATAATTTATATTTATGTCACCACAAATTATTAAATGAATAGCTGGTTTGTAAACTTTATTAATAATATTTTCTAGACCATTTAAAAAGAACTGGAAGTTACCACTGGGTGATCTATAAACAGTGATGATAAAAATATTTATAGATTGTAATTGTAGTTTTAGAGCACAAGCCTCCAGTTCCTTTTCTTTGCAATATCTTGCTATATTTATTACTGAGAAAGGATACCGCTTGTTAACATACATACAAACCCCTTCTTTATGGAAGGAATGTCTGCAAAATTCAGCGCCGAGCCTATACTCTTACAATGATATGAGCTGAATTTGCATAGAATTTAAGTGATGTTCGGATATACACAAAATATCAGGCAAATCTAAATATAAAGAAGCAAGTAACTCGTCAAATTTAAATTCTAGATCACAGATGTTTTGATGATACATTTTTAGGATTTGTTTTTTATAATTATTACTATTTATTATTGAATAAATTCTTATATCATCATCACTTAGATTCTTATGAGCAGTTTTAGTACAACCTTTGGCTTGTGTGATAACCTTATTTGAATTTTTGCTGCCATATTGATTTATGTTGACCATAAAAAATCATCCTGTTTTTCAGATATTGGATTTTTTATCCTATTTGATTTACGAGTTGATCCTAGATTAGGCATTACCTTATTTAATTTTTCATTATTTTTTTTTTTATTTAAGCCATATGATACTTCTGGTACTAACACACTCGACTTTTCTTTAGACCAATTTTTTCCATTATCACCTATCTCCAGAGGTGATGATCCAATTAATTCTATTTTGTTCTTCTTCGTTTCCCTCATTAGAGATTGTCACTTTTTCTTTGTCTATATTTTCACAGGGACCATAAGTTCTTTCTAATTCAAAATAATTAAAGTTTACATTATTCTTAACTAAAATTATATATTGATCACTTGTCATTGATAGTGAAGATCCACTTTGGTCGATTAAATCAATTTTTTCTTCATTATCCTCATTGAACACTTTCAGATCTATAACGCTGTGATATTTTTAATTTTTTAATGGGTTTATTTTCAGATCACCAGCTTTCTTCAATTTTAAGCTTTTATATTTCCTAGTTTCATCTTCTTTTAGTATATTACTTTTTTCTGTTGCTGAGTCATTCTTATTTACATGGTCTATTTGATTATTTTCATTTTCCTTCATCCAAGGAAGAGGAATAGCTGGTGTTGTTTGTAATCTTGATAGAGTAGGTAAAATAACAGAAGTCCATTTATTTATTATCCAAAATTTACCTTTAAAATTCATGTGAAAACCATGTGTAGTAAAATGTTCTCTGTTTTTACTTATATTACAAACTTGAGCATGATTTAAAGTTTTCATTTGCTTTTGTAGCTTTCTATTAAACAATTCTACTTCCTTATTAACATATGATTCAGCTTGAAGATCAAATCGATGGGGAACACATGTTACAATCACATTGGTGTTAGTTAACAGTTTAACAAATTTAAAAATAAATCTTAAACCTTCCTTGGTTTCATTCCTTGCTACATCCCTTGCACCACCACAAATAATCACCACATCTCTTATAGAGAGTTTTTCAGCCTTTAAGTACGTAAAATCACTAATAGCACCCATAGTTGCATTTGGTTTCGAAATCCCAATAACACTGAACTCATTTCCTAAAATGCTTGCCAATTTTTCAGAACAACCTCTCACATGGCTGTCACCCAGAATTATGATTTATGATTTTGTGTTTATTTAATTCACCACTTTTTGACTCCAATAAAGGTTTCAACTTAATTTTATCACCATCATGTTGAGAGGCCAAATCTTGAAAGTCATTTTTTGGCTTATATTTATTCTTAGTTAATGAAGTGTGTGCGGTGAGATGCTTGAGATCACCCAAAATCCTCTTCGATTGATTTGTTGAGGGTTTATCACGCGACACTTCCTTCCATCCACAAGTATTGTTATTTATAGAATGCTGCTTTAAGTCAAATTTATTATATACACTGTTTGATAGGTTAACTTCATTCACAGAGTCAATAAATTTCTTTTGGATGTCATCTTGGAGCATCCTTATCACCTCTTGAGTAGATTTTAATTAATTTAAAATCACTTTTATATCGTCCTTCATTTTTAAACACTTTTCACACAATTTCTTATTACTATCATCGACATCTTGATCTAGATAACGAATACTAATATCCCGCAGCACATCGTTCACCGCCATCTTGCTGCTCATAGGATATGTTTGGCTGATTCAACCTCTTCTAGGCACCTTTCACAAGTGGGATCATCTGTCAATCCCAGTTTGAAAAGGTGTTGTTTAAGATGACAGTGTCCTGTAAATAGTCCTATCACCCATCTTAATTGG
>JAISZW010000260.1 GCA_031284445.1 Candidatus Methanovirga basalitermitum
GAAATTATTATTACAAATAAATTATTTCAATGTGTAAAGTAAAATTTCATGGGTTAACATTGAAATTAATGTCATACGACAAAATAAAAAAAATCGAAAACCTTAAGTTGACAGCATTGCATGATAACTATAATTATATATTAAAAAGAATAATAATATTGTAGAATGTTTAGTGAAAATTTATTTCAAACAATTGGGATAGAATGTTTAGTGAAAATTTATTTCAAACAATTGGGCAAATAGCTATACTACTTGTAATTAGTTTAATAATCATTCTTATTGCCTCTCTTATTTTAGGAATAATATTATTAAAACGAAATATGCTCATATTTCCAAAATTAGTTCTTTTTGCTTTAGATTTTTTATATTCGCCCCTGAAAAAGCTATCAAAAGCTTTAGGCTTTGATGATGTAATGGTTGACCATATTGGAGTTGAGATAAGAAATCAAATAAACGAAAAAAAATTTAAAGACATTGACAACAAAAAAAAGATTCTAGTTTTTCCTCATTGCCTAAGAGATCCAAATTGTGAAGCAACCTTGAATGAGACAGGACTTGTGTGTACTCATTGTGGCAAATGTACCATTGGTGTTATTAAACCAAAAGCTGAGGAAATTGGTTACAAAGTGTTTATATTTCCTGGTTCAACATTTGTTAATAAGATTGTTAAAGAGAATGATTTTGATTCTGTTATTGGAATCGCATGTTATGAAGACCTTAATAAATCAATGATGAAACTATCTAACTTTAATCCTCAAGGTATTTTGCTTTCAAGGGCAGGTTGCTTTAAAACAGCAGTAGATATTAAAACTGTCTTAGATAAAATTGGTTACTGCAATACCATAAATGATAAAAAAATAGAAATAGTTAATTCTTGCTCTAAGGATGAATACAAACTTAAAGATTAAACATGATCGCTAATCCCAATGAAATTCCAATTACAGATAATCATATCCATGTAGATCCAGTAAACGGTGATGGACCACTAAAAACAGCTAAACTATTCTATAATGCTGGTGGTAGAGTAATGATTATTCCAAATAAACCATCATGGTCATTTAACAATGATTTTAATTTTAAAAAAGCTATTGATTTGGGAATAAAACATGTAAAAGAGATCAATCAAAATACTGAAGTGAAATCATTTCCTATTTCTGGAGTCCATCCAGCAGAATATTCAAAGTTATTGAAATCTGGAAAATCCTTTGAGGAGAGTTATGAACTTGTAAAAAAAGCATTAGATTATTGTGCTTATTTGATTAATGAAAATATGGCAATAGCTATTGGGGAAATTGGAAGACCTCACTACGAAGTAAGTGAAGAAGAGCTTAAATATCAGAACTTAATAATGAAGTATGGAATGGAAATAGCTAAAGATGTTCAATGTCCTGTTCAATTACATACTGAATCAGCTACTGAAGATGAATTTAAGGAATTTAGTTTGTTAGCTGATGAGGTAGGATTAAAAAGAGAGAAAGTGATTAAACATTTCTCTGGTGCTTATATAAATGAAGATGAGAACTTTGGAGTTACCCCTTCACTTACTACGAGTAAAGACATAATAAAAAAAGCAATAAAGAAAGGCAATAATTTTTTAATGGAGACAGATTTCATAGATGATAAAACAAGACCTGGAGCTGTCTTGGGTCCTAAAACAGTACCAAAAAGAACCTTAGACTTTATTAGAAAAGGAATCTTAAATGAAAAAGATGCATTTCAAATCCATGAAAAGAATGTTAAAAAAGTGTATGATATAGAAATTTAGCTATTTTTGATAAATCCTGATTATAATGAGATGAGGGAAATTCAATGATTATTCTATTGGTTCATTGATACTAAACTAACGCCTCAACCACTTTTCCATCCAAAATATTAATAATTCTCTCAGCCTGTTTTGCTACATTTGGATCATGAGTTATTATTATTAATGTGATATTTTTTTGTTGATGCAAATCTTTTAATATTTGAAGTATTTTTTGGGAATTGTCAGAGTCTAAGGAACCTGTTGGTTCATCAGCAAGAATAATTGAAGGATGGTTAACAAGAGCCCTTGCAACAGCAACCCTCTGTCTTTCACCACCAGATAACTTGTTAGGAGAAAATTTAGCCTTATCTTCTACACCAACATTTTCCAGTAGTTTCAATGCTCTTTTTCTTCTTTCATCTGATGAAATCCTCAACTCATAAGTTGGAAGTTCAACATTTTCAAGTGAAGATAACATAGGAAGAAGATTATGAAGTTGAAAAACAAATCCAATAGTTTCACTACGAAAATCACTTAAATCTTTTTTAACTCTTAAATCATGCCCATCTACAATAATTTTCCCGTCATCTGCTTTATCTAATGCTCCAATCATATTTAATAGTGTTGATTTACCAGAACCAGACGGACCCATAATAGCTATAAACTCTCCTTCTTCTATTGTCAAATTGATACCATTTAGTGCTTTAACACTATCCTTTTCATAGGACTTTGTTAAATTCTCAATCTCTACAATTTTACTCATACACACACCCATATTTTTAGTTTAGTTTACTTATTCTTCCCTTAATGCTTCTGTTGGAGATAATCTACTCGCTCTAATAGCTGGTAATAAACCAGCTAACAAAGCCACAATAAGAACTATTCCAAAAGTCGTTAAAAATGTATTTAAATCTAGTGATTCTAAAAAACTAATAAAATTTAACTTTGAATGACTTATGTATATTTCAATTAAAAACTCGCCAAGTATAGTTATCAACGATCCAATAATAAATGAACAAATTGACAATATTAATGTTTCAGATATTATTAACATGAAAACTCTTCTTGTTTTCCAACCTATTGCTTTTAAAAGACCTATTTCTCTTTTTCTATCATTCACTGATTTCATCATGAAAACAAGTGTTAAAATTATAGCAATTATCATTGGAACTACTCTAAAAATGATAAATATCATGTTTGTCAGATTATTCACACCTTCTTCTGAGTAAAGAGTTATATTATCGTGTTTATTTTGTATTTCTTCGCCGATTTTTGTAACATTTTCACCTGATTTGACTTTTACATTAATTTGATTTAGTTTTTTATCATTAGAACTTATATTTTGCACATTTTTCAAGGAAGTATAAGCACCTCCATTTGGATTATCAGTAATACCAACAATATTATAAGTTTCATTGCCAACAAGAAGACTATCATTGAGACTTTTATCCAAGATTTTAAGCTCTTTTTTAGATAGTACTAACTCTTTTTCATTATCATTGAACATTCGACCATCAAAAACCTTTATTTTCATAAAATCACTATCTGATGAATTCAATCCTAAAACTGGTATTGAAATATTATCTGAGATGAAAGCAGTACTATAGACTCCTACAACATTTTCAACTCCATTTTCATCCTTTAATTCATTTACCATCTCATCATCAACAAGAGGAGGTCCTCCGATATTACCTTTAAAGACACCCATGATATGAATATCTGAATCAGGTTTGTAATTCGTATCATTCATCAAAGCCATCGACATTCCAAAGAATAAAATTACTATTATTGGAATAGTGATACCAATTAAGGTAAATATAGTACGGGATCTTTTTCTAAAGGAACTTTTAAAAACAAACTTACTAAAAGACATAAAAATAAACCTCTAAAGTTCAAAAAACTAAATTAATAACTATTGTCATGACAAATTAATTAAGTTAATTTTGTGTAGTATTGTATTCATATAAATAAATGCACAAAATAAATTAGAATTTCACAAAAAAAGCATCATGAAAATTTTCAAAATGTCATATTTGAAAAAAAATAGTGAATAATTAAACTGTCTTAACATTATATTATTATCATATTTATATTATATATATATTAAATATTATATTATTATTATCGCTCATGAACCTAACATAGTGCATAAGTATATATAGTTTTTTGTATAGATTATAATTCATGATTACTTTAGTTGATAATATGGATATGTTTGTTATGCCTGAAGATTTTGCTTTGG
>JAISZW010000020.1 GCA_031284445.1 Candidatus Methanovirga basalitermitum
ATGGGTAAACGTGGTCCTAAACCAAGTTTTATAAATGTTGCTTGTCCAAATAAGGATTGTAAAGATTATGGTAAAATTGAAAAAGGTAATGTAGGTGAGTAATGGTACTTATAAAAACAAATGGTACTCTTTAAATATGTTTGCAGAACATGCTCTAAAAGTCTTCAAATGCAAACACAATACTACATAACTTAAAACCCAAAGGTGTTGACGAAAAGAAATATGTTTTTATTCTTAAAAAATGCTTTTAAAAGACAAGAATATTAGATCAGTAGCCGAAATATTTTAGAAGTTAAAGTTGATACTGTATGTAGATGGTTGCAAATTTAAGAAAGCATTGCGAAGAAGTTAACAAAGTTTTAAATGAAAGACATAGATGTTGATAAGGTTGAACTTGTATGCGCACCATATGTTGCGATAGTGGCGATAATCCCAAACATAGATGTTGATAAGGTTGAACTTGTATGAATCAATGGGACTTTATGTTAAAAAAAAACATATCCAAGTATGGGTTGTCAATTAAGAAAACGAAAGGATGGGTCTACTTAATTGCCACATGAACACAGATTAATTTTATCTGCTCACTAGGAGATATGACTCAGGAATCTGAAACTTGTAAAGCAGACTTGCGATAGAATCCAGATAATAATCTGCCTTTATTTGCTAACGATTTAGAGTGTATTTTACAAGTCATTTATTTGATTAGATACAGTATTTATACTGTTGAGTTTTAAAACAAACAACGATAAAGACCTAAAACACATCTCAATCACCTATGAAAGAATTAAAATATGTACAAGTAATAAAAGAAAGAGTAGGTCAAAAATTAGCCAATGCTTTTAAAAGATAGTATAATGGAAATCCAGATAAGATTGACAGTTCTCAAATCATCCCTCTTAAAAAACTTAATTTTAATCGTAAAAGGCAAGATCTGGAGAAAATATGATAAAATGGATACTAATGATGTCTGCAAGGAACTGACCATATATGGTCTTTAAAAGAACTATTAACATTCCCACACCATATACACGAAAATATCAGTAGTTAAAAGGGTCATTACCCAAATAAGCAACACTAAGTAAATAAGATACTGCAAAATTAGCATGGTTTTTTCCAAATGGAAAATTAAAAAACTATGCCAAAAAGATCAATAATATGTACATATGGCCTAAATTTTTTATGGGCGAAATCAAAAATTTTAAATCTCCAAAAGCCATATCATTTTTACACAGCCTATATTTTCATTCAAGATACCTACATAAAAATATCAGTAAAAACTTAAACATTCTCTAATTATCAAAAAATCATGAAATATCTTGGTTAATAATAATCTATAATAAAATAATCTGGATTATAATTTTTATAAACCAAATGATTTCTTTAAAAGGTCAATATTAACATATCCTGCTTTAAATAATTCACCAGTTCTTAAATCATTAATAACAACTTCAGCAGGTGCAAACATTCCCTTATCGATTTGATAGAAATCGAAATCAGCTTCTTTGAAAACATCGAAAAATGGTTTTCCATAGCCGTCAGCGGCAGATGAAGGCAATTTTTCAGTCATTTCCTTAATATTATCCCCTTCTTCAGATTCAAGATAATAATATGTTCTTCCTCCGAAAAGAACTGCATCATTAGTTTTCCCCATAGCTTTTAGAGGATCAGGGTCAATAGGTGCTATTGGAGCTGATCCAGCTGCAAACTTAACTTTTTTTACATCAAAATGAAGTGCTTCTAACATCTTGTATGTTCCATTTTCAACGACTCTTCCAGCTATTTGAATAGAACCAACCAATGAAGAAGTTGGAGCTACAAGAAGATAAACATCATCTGGATTAACATTGGACTCTTTAGCTATTTGTTCAACAACATTTTCATCGGGTAATTTATCAGCTTCTAAAGTTAAAATAGCTATATTAGCATCATCTTCATAGTCTATTTCCTTGTATGTTTCTGCAGGTTTTTTTGCTAATGCTCTTGCAGGACCAGAACCTAAAGCAAAAAAGTCTCCAACACTCACAGACCAGCCAGCCTTTTGAGCTCCTAAAGTTGAAACAGCTGGAAAATCAGTTTGAATACTGACAACTGGCAAAGAAAAGTTATCGGATAAATCGCCTGGAATTAAAACCTTTACTTGAGCTAAACCTCCAAGACAAATTGTTGTATAAAGTTCACCAGCAATAAAACTACCTGAAACATTTACACCACAATCTATAATAGTTGCACCATTATTTAATTTAGAAATACTAACATCAAGTTCTTCTGCATTATCGATTAACTTATCAACAAATTCTTTAGCTTCTACATTTACACTAACCATAATTTTTACCTCAATTAAATTTAAATTCATGATTTATTATCATTTCATTTAATATGTGAAATTAGACTTTTAAATATTTAAAGATTTATCTTTAAAGAGAGTGTAAATTTTTGTTGGAGTTTTCCTAAAATTTTCAAATTTATTTTTCCAAATAACTCCACAATTTTTTGCAGATCCACGCCTTCATTACCTTATTTTCTAAAACAAAATTTAAATATCTAATAATTATTAGCTCTATGTATTTTTTATAGTTTATATAGAAAAACAATGCTAAAATTTTCTGTATATGCGATTTTTAAGTGTAATCTCATATTTTAACCTATCACTCCAAATTTTGACAAATCAAAAAAAAAAATCTTTGATTTTCAAAAAGGTAAATATAGAATCCATGAATCACCAATTAATGTTTTCATAGCTTTGTTTAATTCTTTTATCATCCACTTTACTGTAAATTTGAGTTGTAGATATATTGCTGTGACCTAAAAGTTGTTGAACCTCATTTATAGGCTTATTACTATAGTTTAATAGGAAAATCGTGAAAGAATGTCTAAGAGTATGAGGAGTTAATCTATCCTTGAAATTGGTTTGTCTACCTTCTAATGCAAGTCGTCTATCTGTGGCTATTGCGTATTTCTTAACAATCTTCTGAATGCTTCTTTCACTTAGCCTATTCCCATTTCTATTGGTAAATAAATACTCTTCTCCATCCATATTTTTTATAGTTCTTTTATAAACCATGGTGTTTATAAGTTTAAGTGTTTTATTATCAATGTAAACTGTTCTATCCTTACCGCCTTTACCTTCATAAACATAAATAGCTATTGCTTTTTCAGTACTATTAACATCTAAATCATGTTTTTTTAAATTGCAAAGTTCAGAAACCCTAAGACCTGTTCTATACAAAGTTTGAACAATGATTTTGTCTCTGATCAATTCTTTAGGGATGGTTTTTAATACTTCACTTACTTCATCTGGTCTCAAATATTTTATTTTTTTATTTTTACTGTTATCCTTTGGTAGTTGAATATTCACATTAACATCTAAATATTTTAAAAATTGAATGATCTGTTGAAGATATTTATTTATTGTGGAATAGCTATTGTCCTTATCTTTTTTAAGATAAATTATGAATTTTTTTAAAACAAAGTCTGGCTTGTGATCAATATCAATATTGTTTTCTTTTAAATATCTGATAAAGTAATCATTAGTTTGCCTATAATTTTTTATAGTGACTTTTGAAAGGTTTCTCAAAACTTCTAACTCATCACAGTAATCGTTTAGCTGTAATTGGAGATATTCAACATCAACCATAATTTACCAAAATCTTAATTTTTTTATTTATTATAGATATAAGTATTTCACCAAACTTTTTTAAAATTTGATTTAAGTTATTTTAAAATCATTCCTGACTTTAACATAATCCAAAAAATTCCATTAGACTACTATGAACATGTTATATAGTGATAATTGTAATGTTTATCAATTATCAATCTTTAATTCAATGATTATAAAATTTTTTAAATCAAATTTAAATAATATTATATTAGATATTAATATTTTATAAAATGACAAACTCTTCCATAAGGACTATAAAAGTTGAGTAAAATATCAATGCTGTCAAGTTAATATTTATATTATAAGACATATAAATATTTGTATTATTTTGGTTGGTGTTTTTTTTATGGAATCTTGTGATATCATTAATGAGTTTTATTGGAACTGATTAACTTTTAAATAGTGCTAAATTAAATTCAATGATGATCTTATGACAGCGAATTTCTGTTAACTTAATTTTTTCTATTTTTTTATTAACTTTTTATTAATTTTCAGAAGTTGTGTATTACTCTATTTTGTATTTTGAGGTTTGTCTTTCTGATTTTTCTTGTTTTTGTCCTGATTCACTTGTTTTTTTACTGAAAGTTTGCATAGCTTTCAATAGCTATGAACTATTTTTTGGATAGTTAATATTTTTTAGGTTTATAACAGGTTCTTGATGCTATGTTTTTAACATGGGCTCTTGTTGTGGTCGTGAGAAGTACATGACCACTTCTTAGGACTCTTTTTATCACAGCAAATGGTCTCTTTTGGTACGCTACGAACTGATTCTTTTATTTCGTCTTTTTTGCTTATGTTAATGATTTATATTCATGAATGTTCAATTCATCATGGCATCATATGCTTTTACAAGGTACCCTATAATATCCTTCTCACGATAATTATTATATTCTTTAGATAAGTATATTTAGAGTCATGAAATATTAGCATGGATTGTACAACTTCTTTTATATAGTTCAATTTTTATAATCCGAAATAATGATTATCTATTCCTTTTTTAACCCATTCTCCATCTTCACTTGCTGTGTATTTCGCATTACCTCTTTGTGGTGCATTTCTGCTTTCTAGATGTCTATGTGTCCTGAATGTTGAATACATTTGTGGATAACTCCTATAATTCATGAGTTAAACCTTTGGCATCTATACTTGTACTTTTGAAGTTGTTCATGAGTTTGTATCTGCATGCTTTATTTAAATACTCTTTTTGATCAAACTTTTTTAAAAAGTTTGTTGAATAGCCTTTCTCTAAAGTGACCAGTACTGTTTGATTTTATACTGTGAACTTTAACATGGGGAACCCTATGAATTTAATAAACATAATTATTCGATCGTTTACTATGTTTTTCATGCTCTGAATCTGAACCATACCATGCTTGTAGGATTAACATTCACGATTTCGTCTGTATTATGGTCTTCCACCCTTTTTTGTCTGATTATTGTAAGATTTCCTTGTATTATATGGTCACAATAGCCCAATAACCAAAGGATTTATATTCAGCTAATTTACCGCCTGATTTTTATTTTGTTGTACTGAGTTCTTAAATAATATTTCTTTAGATTGCTTGAGTTACATTTATGCAATCTTGTAATATTTTATAAAACTAATGGTTGTATTATTTATTTATTCCCTGTTTTATCAGACTCATCGAGTATACTTTATTTTTCGTGGCGTGGCTTAATTATCCATTAGAGAGAGAGAGAGAGAGAGAGAGAGAGAGAGAGAGAGAGAGAGAGAGCAAAATGATTCATTTAAAAGAATATTTTAGTCGTGCCTTATTGTTTTTTAAGCTTTTTAGCATTGCTTTACTTAATCGAAACCTTTATATGTAAATGTGATAAATGTTATATATTATTTATGCTATCAATCATGTGACTCATTAGTATTATATGATAAATTCTGGATTTTAATGTTTTGGTAGCAAATCTGAGAATATTTCTATTAAGGTTAGAAATTCTCTATTGTATGTGGAAGATGAAAATAGTAAATACATTTATCAGGAATATTACGGTTATGATGAACTATATATCAAATTGAATAGCTTTAAAATTGTTTTATTAATTTTATAAATAAGCATGAATACTTAACTTTTAAATTAAATATTTTATAATCTTTTAATTAGTGTTATATTAGATTTAAATGAGAATTAATTCTTGTGTAAACAATTGCCCAAAGCTTCTTAGGAAGCCTCAAAAAAAATAAATGAAAGTTTTTTTAAAAAATTTCCTTAAAATAGATCTAAATCATGTTAAAAATGAAAAAAATAGAATTCATAATTTTGAAAGTCTGTTTACAATCTTTATAACCACGAAAAAATCGAAGATTTTTGTAATTATGAAAATCGAAGATTTTCAGTAATTGATGGGTTATTGGAATATTTAGCTCTCTTTGGGAAAAAACAATATAAGAAAGAACTCCACACTTTTTTACACCCTCCCACAATTTTTTACAAACTCTTCAGTACCATAAGGTTATATAGTTCAAATGACAATTGCTGTTTGGAGAACTTGCATTGTTAATTTTCATCTTTTAATATTAATTTTCTCCATATATTTAATATTTTATCTGATCTATCCTTCTAATAATAAATTTACCATAGAATTAAGCCTGTGAAAACCACCACAACCCAGGAAAAACACGAGAATCTAATTGTTCAAAGCAATATTATAATCCAATTATATTTAAATAAGAGGTGTAAACCAAATGGTTTTTATTTGTATGAAATGTAAACATCCGTTAAGAAGCTTAGGTTTATCTGAATCATCATATTTAAAATGTAATAAATGCAATATTATTATTAAAAAAAATGAAATTAATTCATCTATTGATCATAACTATATCAAATCCATGAAAAATAGTGAATACAATGAAAAAGCTCATTTAATAAGTGTGGGCATTAAAGAAATACTTAATAATTTAAAATATAACAATGAGAAATTAAATTTAAATGTAATCAACAGATTTATCGAAACGATACTTTCATCAAACACTATTTTTGTACTGGGTTCAGGACAATTAAAGTTAACAAGTTGTGCTTTTTGCATGAGATTAGTTCATCTGAATTTAAACTCATTTATTGTTGGAGATATTGCCTCACCTCAAATTAGTGAAAAAGATTGTTTAATTATTATATCAGACGACGAAAACTCCTATGAATTAGCAAATGCTAAAAATGCTAAAGTTTCTGGTTGTAAAATTTTACTTTTAACTTCTAATAATTCTGACTCTAAAATAGCCAAATTATCTGATATTACTTGGAATGTAGAAATAAATAATTTAAGGCATGTTAATGAAGAATTTTACAACGAAATAATTAATAACGATTATTTTAAGATGTTACCTCAAAGTACTATATTCAAAATATTATCTATTATCTTATTAGATGGTCTTATTGCAGAGATTATAATAAAATTAACTAAATATGAAATTGATCTAAAAAATAAACATTTCAATTTAGAACAATGAAGCTGTTTTTTATCTAAAATATAGTGGTAAGAAATTTGTAATTGATAGGAACAGTCTATAAAATTAGTTATATGAGTAAAAAATTGTTAAAGAGAATTTAAAATGGAAACTAAAAATATTTTAATTGAAAAAGGGATTTTAATAACTACCAATAAAGATGAATCCATTGAAACAATTAAAAATACTTCATTATTAATTGAAAACGATGAAATAGTTGAAATATCTAACAAAATACCTAAAAATGGTGTCGATAAAATTATAGATGGAAAAAATAAAATTATCATGCCTTCTATTGTAAATACTCATACTCATGCTTCAATGAGCTTATTTCGTGGGTTAGCAGATGATTTAGAATTGAATTCGTGGTTAAATAATTATATATGGCCTATGGAATCAGAATTAGACGGTGAAATTGCATATACTGGTGCAATACTCTCTCATATTGAAATGATAAAATCTGGAACAACAACATTCAATGATATGTACTTTTTTATGGAAAGTGTTGGTGATGCAACAATAGATAGTGGAATTAGGGGTTGCCTATCCTGTGGTATGATAGACTTTGGGGAAAAAAAGAGAAGAAAAAACGAAATTAAAAGTGCAATAGAATTACTTAAGTATTGTAAGGGAAAAGATAGACTTAAAGGATTTTTAGGACCCCATTCTCCAATTACAGCATCTGAAGAGCTTTTATTAGAGTCAAGAAAAATAGCTAATAAATATGGTGTTGGGTTGCATATTCATGTTAATGAAACTATAAAAGAATCAGATAATGTTTTAAGCACCAAAAATATGAGATCTTTCCAATATTTAGAGAACATTGGATTTTTAAATGAAGATGTAATAGCAGCACATTGTGTTTGGTTATCAGATGCAGAAATAGATATTATTAAAAAACATGATATTAAAGTTTCTTATAATCCAGCGAGTAATATGAAATTATCATCAGGAGTAGCACCAATACATAAACTACTTGAGAAGAAAGTTTCTGTGTCCTTAGGTACTGATGGTTCAGCATCTAATAATAATTTAGATATGTTTGAAGAGATCAAGATAGGTTCACTTCTTCAAAAAGTCCATACATCAAATCCTAAGGCTTTAAATGCTGAAGAAGCTTTTAAATTAATTACAATTAATGGTGCCAAGGCATTGGGTTTAGAAAATGATATAGGTTCTATTGAAGTTGGGAAAAAAGCTGATATAATACTATTTGACACTTTATCTCCCAATTTAACTCCAAATAGTAACTCATTAATATCTCATTTAATTTATTCTGGAAATGGTTCTAATGTAGATACCACGATTTGTAATGGAGAAATTCTAATGGAGAATAAACAACTTAAAATTCTAAATGAAAAAGAAATAATTGAAAAAGCTAATCTTATTAGTCAAAAACTAAAAAATAGCTATTAAAATTTAAAAATGACTTTGCTACTCATTCAATGGAAATACTGTAATCTTAAATGCTTATGTATCAAGGTGTCTCATTTTCATGAAAAATTCAAGACATGAAAAAATGTATCTGGTGAATCTGAAAGGTATATTATAGTAGTTTCAAAAAGTACAGCTTAAAACTTATTTAAAT
>JAISZW010000087.1 GCA_031284445.1 Candidatus Methanovirga basalitermitum
CAGCCTTACACTCTTTCCCTACACGACGCTCTTCCGATCTCTGGAAAACAGTTATTCTACAGAGTATACTATGCGTTCAAAGGATAGCGAAGCTACATTTCAAGTTAATATAGTTGTCAAATACTTTAAAAGAAAATATAATCAGATAAAATAAAATACTTTGCATATGCAGTACATAATGTTGATATGCCTTTAAAAAAACACATTTAAAGAGTATAGAAAACGTCTGCAATAGAATCCAGCTACAGACTAATGAACCAAAGGTACGAACACACACCAGCACAAAAAAAACCAGAACTAAGACTTTTATACATATGATTAGGTCTTCTACTATTCAATATTTGGATTTATATTCAATAGACCAGCATACCACGACAAGGCGGTCGACGAAAAATAACTTGGACATTCAAAACCATGCTAAAGCAAATCAACCGAGCAACCGAAGAAAAATTAGGATTCAACAACAAAATAACAATCTAAAAACTAACACCTCCACGGAAAAAATCATGAAAAAACCCATGAAAATCATGAAAACAAGCACTAAATAACTATAAAACAAAAAAACCCATATAGAACATGAAAAAAAACTAATTGATAGAAAAAACGAGGGTGTAAAAAAGTGTGGAGTTTGCTGAAAAATATGCTATTGCTGAATAAAAAGGAAAATATTAATTATAAAATTAGTATTCTTGATGATAGACAGTATAGGATGTTAGAACCTGTTTTTCCTGATTTTAAAAGCTTATATTATACAAAGCAAGGATTTAGGGAGATAAATCCAAAGTTTAGATGATGGATGAAATCAAAATCATCTTAGGAAGGTATAAAATGTAAAAGTTGCGATAGAAAATACTCGGATAGTTTAGATAACCTTAAAAAAAGAGAATAAAAGCTTTTTTAAAATTGTGCAGGATAAAATTAGACAATCAAAGAAAAATAGAGGTGGTTCACTTAGAAAAATAGCTAAAGATGTGGATAATTTCCTAAACCTCACCATATCTCATCAATTTGTTAAAAATTTCCTTAAAATAGATACAGATAAAGTTAAAAAAGAGAAATAGGATTATTCGTAATTGACCAATTACTAAAAATCGAAGATTTTTAGTGATTATCAGGCTGTTATATTATGCAAAGAAGAGACTTATATCAATGGAAAAAAAAAGAAATACAGAGTATCATTCCATGATGCATTAATTAAATATCCTATAGCAGAAAATAATGTTTTCACGAAAAACACAGAATTTAAAATCATTAATTAAGAAGTATAGGGGTGCCAACCAAGAATAAGTTTGACAAGTGATGGATTAAAACAATATAAAATAGTGACAAAATTTGGGATTAAAACATTCAAAGTATGCATATATTTCATATCATGAAAGTACTGTAGAGAGAAGGTAAAAAGGTATTTAAAAATAACTAAAGATGATACAATCACTAAAATGTCAGTTGTACGATATTTGACAAGGTATAAACAATATATTCAGAACTTATGAAGAAAGAATGTTTAAACAGGTATAAATCATTATTAGATAAATATGACAGATTACCACCTGTAATAATAAAAATTCAACAAAAAGACAATTCTTAACTTTGAAAGCCTTATACAGTTTACTACTGATAATTTTATACATAAAACATCGAATAATGCAGAACAACACTATAGTAAGACTAAGAAATCAGAAATTAAAAGTAAATTTAAGACAGTTGCGGGGTTATTGGAGTATTTAGCTCTCTTTGGGAAATAAGGTAATATAATAGGAAAACTCCACGATTTTTTACAGACTCACTTTACCATAAAATTTATATGTAATAAAGTTTAGAAATAATATTTTAATCATGTACTATAATATTAACAGGGTGTCTTTATCATGAAAAATTTAATACACAAAAAATGTATTTAAAAAATCTAAAATATATACTGTTGTAATTTTTAAGTACAATAAATAATTTGTTTAAATTCAAAAAATAGTATTGAATGGTTCTGAATTTTTAAATAAAATTAGTTCTCTATGAATAAAAATTGAATTATATTTAGTTTTAAAAATTTTTCGTCGTTAAAAATTTATTTTCAACTTAGGAGAATCGTTGTTTGTTGCCAATGGCAATTTAACAATTGAAAATTTGCTAACAAGACAAAAATTAGGAGAATCTTCGTTTTTCTGAATTACAAAAATCTTTGATTTTTGGTAGTCTTTGATTTTGTCATGCTTAGAAAAACTTGTTTATTAAAAATCGAATTTTTAATTTAAGAGAATTTATTCTCTGATTATTCACGAAGGTTGGACGGATGAATTTAGGAAATTTATTTTTCGTTGTTTAAAAATGAACTTAGAGAACTTTACTTACTTTAGTAAGTTAGGGAACTTAGTTTCCGTTGTTATCTTTTAGTTTTCTAAATTTATCCATCCACACATTTGTCGTGAATAAAATGAAATTTTTCTTCAATTGAAAATAAAAGAATTATATTCTTTGAATTTAAAATTAGAACTATTTCCAATAATTATTAAAAATTCTTATTTTTTTAATTATTTGAGAATCACTTATTTTTTAATTTAAAGAATTAAATATATTTAGTTTAAAAATTTTATTTTTAAAGTTATAAAACGAAGTTTTTCTATCTGCAGAGATTCAGTTGATTTTTTACATTTGTTGAGACCCCCCCGTACACTAAAAATAGCATATATTTTTGTCGTGTTAATAAGTTATTGATTTATGGAGATTAAATAAGCATTTTAAAAGACCACTTTTTTTAATTTTTAATTCAATAAATTTTTTATAGTATTTTACCAAACTTTAAAAAAACATTATATTGTATTTATTTTATACAAATAGTAGATTCATGTAGAATTTATAGTGTTAATGAAATGTTTATTAATTGATATTTATTTTACTTATATAAAATTGCTTATAATTAGATTTAAATATATATTAATATGTACATGAAAATGATAAACTTTCCTGAAATTTTAAGAGTGTACTTTAAATAAAAATTAATCGATTTTTGATAGAGGTATAGTATTGGAGGTAATACAATGGTAGATGATATTTTAAATGATGTTTCTGGAATATTAAAACATATAATGGAGAATACAACTGTTCCCAGAAATATAAGGAGAGTAGCAGATGAATCCAATGAAATATTGAATAAAGATGATAAAGATTTAACTGTACGTATAAGTGAAGTAATTTTAATATTAGATAATATAAGCAATGATCCAAATATTCCTGTTCATGCAAGAACTTTAGTTTGGGAAATACTAAGTAAGCTGGAATCCATTAAAACTTAATTTTTTCTTTTTTGATTCGTCGTGGTTGTTGCATACATGCTTATTATTGATGAATTATTTATATTATAATGTTTTTTAGCCTATTCAAATCCATTAAAATCTAAAGGATTCAAATCGCATTATGATATATATAATAGGAAAAAACATTATGATAAAAATTCAGGTTTTGAGGTTTGATAAAGAAAAAGATGAAAAGCCCTATCTTCAAAGTTTTTCAATTAAAAAAAGAAAAAAAATGAACATATTGGATGCTTTGAATTATATTAATAATGAATATAATGAGAATATAAGCTTTAGAATTTCATGTAGAGCAGGTCAATGTGGATCATGTAGTTTAAAAGTTAATCACGAGGTTGCATTAGCATGTAAAAGAGAAGTGAAAAATGAAGATATTATAACTCCATTAGATTTTCCAGTAATAAAAGACTTAAATGTTGATAAATCTGAGATTGATAAAAAAGTAGCTAATATGAAGCTATTTTTAGAAGATAAGGACTATTTAAAACAAAAAAGAGTGGATAATGAAGACAATAAAAATAAGGATGAGTTTCCTTTAATTATACCCAGTATTGATTGTGAAGATACAAAAAAGGTAAGAAGCTGCATAGAATGTTATTCTTGTCTATCAGCATGTCCTGTAATTAAAGAGAGTAGTGGTTTTGCAGGTCCTTACTTCATGAGATATATATCTAAATTTGATTTTGATCCAAGAGATAAAGAAGATAGAACAAGTGAAAGTATTACAAATGGTCTTTACGACTGCACAAGTTGTGGTAAATGTGGTCAAATATGTCCAAAGAATATAAACAGTTTTTCAGATGCAATAGAAAAATTAAGAACTTTAGCATATAAGAAAGATTTAGGTCCTTTTGATGCTCATAAAGCTATTAAAGACACTATAATGAAAACAGGAAGATCAGTTGAGCTATTAAAAGAAAGTTTCATTAATTTGATTAATAGGAAAAATAAGAATTCTAAAACTAAAATAGCTATTTTTACTGGATGTATGATTGATTTCAGACTTCAAAATATTGGTCTTGCATTGATGGATGTTTTAAAAAAAAATCATATTGAAGCTGATGTTCCTGAAGGGCAGGTGTGTTGTGGCTCTCCTTTGCTTAGAACTGGGCAAACAGATATTATACAGGATCTTGTAAGAAGAAATAAAATAGTTTTCTCTGATTATGATACCATAGTAACTTTATGTGCTGGTTGTGGCTCAACACTTAAAAATGATTATCCTAAATATGGTGTGGAGTTCAATGTTTTAGATGTTAGTGAACTTTTAGTGGATGAACTAAATACAGATAAAATGAAACCATTAGATATGGTAGTTACGTACCATGATCCATGTCATCTTATTAGAGGTCAAGGAATATCAAAACAACCAAGAGATATTTTAGAAAAAATTAAAGGTATTGATTTTGTAGAGATGAAAAAACCAGACCAATGCTGTGGGGCAGGAGGAGGAGTGAAAGCTGGAAAACCAGAAATAGCAGAAGCATTAGCTAAAAGAAAAGCTGAAATGGTTAAAAAGACTGATGCTGATGTGGTGGTGACTATATGTCCATTTTGTCAATATAATATCCAAGATGGTTTAAATAAAGAAGGCTTAGAAAATATTAAAGTAATGAATATATTGGAGCTTTTGAAGAAATCATATAACTAAGGCATTTTAATGAGATATTACTTCTCCAAATGAAATAATAGAAGGATATGAGGAAACTAAATCTAAACCAATGAGTGTTGAAATTATAGAAAATGTTAGACCTATTGAAAATAGTATGAATGTTTATATAGTCTTTGTAGAACCAGAATCATCAGGAAATATAGGTTTTATAGCACGGACCATGGCTAATTTTGGTTTGAAGAATTTAGTTCTTATAAATCCACCTAAACTTGAAAAAGAAGCTTATTATTATGCTATGCATGCTGAAGATATTGTAAAAAATGCAGAGATTTATACTACTTTTGATGAATTTTTGAGATTTAGAAGAATCGATTTTTCCATTGGCTCAACAAGTAAACCTGGTGGAAGTTATAATCTGTCACGGATAGCAATAAAACCAAATGAGCTGAATGAAACAATTAATTTTAATAATAAAATAGCTATCATATTTGGCAGAGAAGGAAATGGATTAAATAACAATGAAATCGAAAAGTGTGATGTTATTGTTAGTATTCCTACAAATAAACTATATCCAATCATGAATGTATCTCATGCAGTAGCTATTATACTTTATGAACTATTTAAAGACAAAAATGAACTTTTAGGTATTGGATTAGCAGAGGTAAATAATATAGAAAAACAATGCTTAATTTCAGATTTAAAAGAAATTATAGATATTTTAAATCTTCCAAAACATAAGCAGAAAACAAATCTAAAAACATTTAAAAATATTATTAATAGAGCATTTATAACTGGACGAGAAGCACATACATTAAAAGGGCTTTTCAGAAAAATAAAAATTAAGCTTTTAAAAGAAAAATAAATGTTCATGTAAGGTGAGATAAAATAAAAGATAATAAAACTCCTAAAGCCATTAAAAAACCTGTGAATTCATGTGTTTCACTATAAGCATCTGGAAGTAAAATATCAGCTATTATAGCTATTAATGCACCTGCAGCTACACCTAAAGCACCAGATAGGATGTGATGGTCTGTATGTGAAAATACTGAATAAGAAAATAATGTGGAAAAAGCCGATAGAAGTAGGATAAAAATACAAACCTTAAAAATAGATTTTCCACTCCAACCTCCAAGTTTCATATTCCTTGAAGATGAAACACCTTCAAATAAATTTGCTATAAAAACAGCGACTAACAAGGATGAGCTAATTGGACCTCCAATAATGAGTATTAAACCAATAGCTAATGATTCTGGAATTCCATCCAACAATGCTCCTACAATGGTAATAAGACTTTCAACTTGATATTTGTTAAAAGATTCATTATATTTGTTATAGTAAACATTAAGCAAGCTACTTTTTATCTTAGAACTTATAGATGACTGATTATTCAAACTATCATTGTTGATATTATCATGGTGAATATTATTCTTTGAGAATTTTGAAGCCTGATGTTTCTTAATGCTGAAATGACTTATAATTAAGTCAGCCAAAGTGAAAACTATAACACCAATGAAGAATCCTGTAATCATTGATTCAAAACCACCATACAAATATGATTCAACAAGAAGGTCAAAGCATACAGCCGATGTTAATACTCCTGCAGTAAATGCCGTTGTAATAGCTATTATCTTTTTAGGTATATTAAATCTGTATCCAAAAAAGGCACCTATAATCAAAGATATACTACCTAAAATTCCCAATAATGTTACTTGAATGTAATTTAATAACATGTTATCCATCCTACAGATTATATCGACAATATAACTTTTAAAAGATTTAAGGCATATTAATGCTTTAATATATTGATCTCATGACTTAATTTTAATTTCTATGTTCTAATATAATTTAATAAAATTATCAGTAGTTCGTGAAGTAAATTATTAATTGTGTGGTGTATACTATTATCAGTAGTTCGTAAAGTATTAATTTGTGTGGTGTATACTATTATTTATGAGAATAAAAAAAACACCACATAGAATACTATTGAATGATGATGTATTAAGTCTTTCGGTTAACGTTATTAGTAATATGTTGGGGTTGCAATCGGCTCTTAATGCAGTATATAGTGATAAAACGATTGTTTATCATCTTCTTAATGCTGCTACTGTGAACTATTGTTAGTAATGTTAATAATCTTTGCGATGCTCCTTGAAAGAACTAATAGATATAGACTTGGTGATATTGATTTAGATGAAGTTTAACAGAGCTTAAAATGAATTGAAGATTCATGCAATTAAAATCGTGCCTATGAAATTGATATAGCTATTGATTATGTTAATATTCCCTATTACGGTGAAAGAAAACTATGGTGATACATCTTTTATTATACCTTGTGTGAAAAGAAGACCCCTTGGAGGGAATATGAAACTTATTAACTGGTAGGGAAAGTTATTCTACAGGATATACTATGCGTTCAAAGGAATAATGAAGCTACATTTCAAGTTAATATAGTTGTTAAATACTTTAAAGGAAAATATAATCAGGATGGAATAAAACATTAGTGAAAACCCATGAAAATTAGTGAAAACAACTAAAATAAATATCTGTAACATGGAATAAATCCTATGATATGAAAAATTAATTTGATAAAAAAAAGAAAAACCCAAAAATAAGATCAAAAACTACTAAAATAACAAAAACATAAAAACACTTTACGAACTACGGATAATAATAGAACAAGATTTCTATTCACAAATACTCCTACATAATACATTAATATCCATAAAAATAAGATGTAACCAAAAAATAAAGAAATATAAAAATTGTGAATATGAATATAAGATAAATGTGAACTTATTAAATGATAAATTAAAAGGAATATTGTTTAAAACAATATTTACCTCTGAAAAAGGAAAGAAAGAAATTGTGGGAATCATTATATGATATGGCGAAAAAATATTTGATAAAAACTAAAGAAAAGTCACCCACAGAGCGAAAAAGAAAAATATCCATAGGATAATAGGAAAAATTTTTAAAATAAAACAAATGAAATAAAGAAAAATTTCGATTTGTTATCGGAGATAACTTAGGAAACGAAAAACAAGCTTTTCTAAGTTGCCTTTGGCAACAAATCTTTGATTTTCCGTTTATTCACAAAGTGAATTTAGGAAAAGGTACTGTCTAAAATTTTACTGATGAGATATTTTAAAATCAATGATTTCCTATATTTTATGAATTTAAATTTTTGTTATTTTTCAGTTTTATTTGTAAATAAAAGTTAATTTCTCTTAAATATTCACACATGTCTACAATTAAGAGGGTGTAAAAAAGTGTGGAGTTTTTTTGATTTTTGAAAAAAATTGAAAATCCTTCAAATCCTTTAATTTACTATAATATCATCCATAAGAAATGCATATTCAAAAAATATA
>JAISZW010000149.1 GCA_031284445.1 Candidatus Methanovirga basalitermitum
AATTATTATTACAAATAAATTATTTCAATGTGTAAAGTAAAATTTCATGGGTTAACATTGAAATTAATGTCATACGACAAAATAAAAAAAATCGAAAACCTTAAGTTGACAGCATTGAAAAGGATGCCAACTATTATATATATCAGAACATGACTTCTTAGTTGCTAAATAACAATAATTATATACCCCATGAAGTCAAAGGATATGTAAAAAAATATTTTCATAAAAAACTATCTTCATGATTTTACTATTGAAACAGGAAAGAGTTATTTAATATTCTCACTACTATGAACACGACGAAGAAAAATGAACAATAGATGTTAGAAAATTTTATAATGAGTATTATGGATTATTAGAGTTGAAATGGATTATATCATTTCCACTATGGTAAAAACTTGGGCAAGAAAAATCCATAAAAAATGATATAACTTCGAAGATGGGAACATATAAAATGGGTAGTAAAACCTACTCAGTATCTTCTTTTTTGTTCTTCTTAGGACAAATTAAAGGGATGATCTACTACCCAATAGAGCAACTTTAAAGATTTTAAAAGATTCGCTTGCAATGACTTTTTAATTGAAATTAAAGATAGTGACTATTTTTCAGGAAGTCCTGTTATTCTTAATCCCCCATAATGAGTTTTATATCGAATATTTAATCCAATTAGAAGAGCAGTTATTCTTTCAACTGTTCTTGCCTGTTCTAAAGAACCTGCATCAACACATTTTACACCTGGGATTTTTTCAATTAATTCTATCACAGTTTTTTTGGCATCAGCATGATCACTTGAGATAAGACAATCACAATCGATTTCCTCTTTAAATCTCATTAAACTTGAAGAACTAATGTTGTTGAATGCTGAAACAACTTTTGCATCAGTTCCTTTTAAAATATTCGCAGTTCTCTCTGCTGCTGAACCCTCCCACAAACTAAAATAAGTCATTGGAGTTCCACCAATGTTAGACTGTAAAGGGACAGTTGCATCAATAAATATTTTTCCTTTAACATGTTCTTTTACAGAATCTAAAGTTGGTTTTTGAGCTAAAATAGGTACAGTTAAAATTACAATGTCCGCTTTTGAAGTAGCATCCACATTACTTAATCCCGAAAGATTAGATAAATCTTCATCTTCGAGAAGGTTCTTAAGTTCTTCAACAGCTTTATCAGCTTTATCAGCCTTTCTAGATCCTATAATTACCTCTTCACCAGATTGAACAAATCTGAGAGCAATTCCCAAACCTTGATCACCAGTACCACCTAATACTGCTATTATCATGAGTTCATCTCTAAAAGTATAGTGATTTTAAGAAATTAAAACTTCCTAATCATCAATTATTACAACAGGTTTAATAAGATCTTTTGGCTTATCTTTCATTAAAAAAAGAGCTTCTTCAATATTTTCTAATCCATTGAATTTATGGGTAATTAATTTACTAGGGTCTCCTTTTTTATATGTAACAATATCTGCTAATCTTTCCATTCTTGTTCTTCCACCAGGACATAATCCTGTGTGAATATCTTTATCAGCCATTCCAAATCCCCATTCAACACGAGGAATAGGTAAAGTATCACCTTGACCAAAGTAATTGATGTTTGAGATAATAGAACCTGCTCTTGCAGATTTAATTGCATCAATTAATATATCTGGTCCTCCACCAGCAATAATCACGGCATCAACACCTTCTCCTCCAGTCGCTTCCACTATTTGTTCTGAAGTATCTCCATCTTTATAGGAAATAATGTCAGTAGCTCCATACTCTTTAGAAACTATAATAGAGACAGGTCTGGTTCCAACAGCAAATATTCTTGCTGCTCCTTGTAATTTTGCACCTAAAATAGCTGATAATCCAACAGCACCAATACCTAAAACCGCAACACTTCCACCTAAAGGAATACTTGCATTTTCTGCACCCATAAAACCAGTAGACCACATATCCACTAACATGCATGCATCTGCAGGAGAAATATCATCTGGTAAAATAGCTAAGTTAAAGTCAGCTTCGTTACAAGTAAAGTACTCTGCCATAGATCCGTCTTTCTCGTTAGAATACTTCCATCCTCCTAATGGAGTACCTGTTTGTGATGAAAACCCTCTTTGTGCAGCATCAGTACCCCAATCAGGAGTAATAGCTGGAACAATTACTCTGTCACCTGGTTTTATTGTTTTCACCATACTTCCTACTTTTTCCACAACCCCTATAGCTTCGTGTCCTAAAATAAGGTCATGTCTTTCACCAATAGCTCCTTCCCATACAGTATGCACATCTGAAGTGCATGGTGCTATAGCTAATGGTTTTAAAAGAGCATCCATAGGTCCTATAGATGGAATATCTTTTTCTACCCATCCAACTTCGCCAATTCTTTTCATTGCAAATCCTTTCATATATATCAATCTTCCAAATCAGTAGATTTTCATGTATTTTTATTGAGAATTTCTATTAATCCAATAGAAATTTTCAAAACAATAGAGAATTTATTATGTATGATTTATTACCAGACTATAAAACCCAGTAATTCTATTACATTAATTTTAGGTATGAGTTCTACGATGATAATTAATATAGTTGTATTTTCATCTTTACATATAAAGGTTTTGATTTAGATTTTGCATGATTATTTTAACCAAAAATTAATTATCATTTAAATCCATAATTTTAATGAATAAAAGGTTATAAATTATTTAATTTAAAAATAGCATATTTTAATTCATTTATAACTTTAATAAAACAATTTGAATTAATTTTAATTGAAATAAAGAAAAACTTGCTTTTCGTTTCCTAAATTTTATCTACGATATAAATTATTTTAATCAAAGTAAAAATTTCCATTGGGTCTTCCATTTATTTACTTAATTAATGATTTTATTGTATTATTTTCTATTTTAATTATTTATAATAACTTACTTTTATTTATAAATTATTTCTAAGTCTTATATAAAAAATTATGAATTTTCTAACTTTAAAACGAAGAATCAAAGATAATTAAAGTTTGAAATTTGAATAATTGAATTGCACAACAACATCTCTAAATTTTTTTGTTGAATCTAAATTCTAACATTTGTTCGCAAATAAAAGAGTGACTAAATCTTAAGATTCCAAATATCATCGCCAATGAAATGAATAGTTTTAATAGCTTTCCCTTTATTGTTATTAATCATTTCATCGGCTTTGATAAGACTTATTCCAACGGCTAATGGTTTTTTATGACTTTCATCAACAATGACAACTACATCATCTTTAACTATATTTTTAGATGCATCGACAATTCCAGGACTCATAGCATCTGCACCATTTGCCATGAATTTCACGGCTCCCATATCAACAACAACTTTTTTAACAATCCTAATGTCATTGTTGATTAAATATTTTAGTGTTGGATATGGTTTATTATTTATTAGTATGATCGTTGGCTCATCATCAACTAATATGAATGGATTAGGATCAACCTCTAAGTACTCTATCTTTTTTTTATCAGATAAAATAGAAGAATACTCTCCTAAATCCTTTTTAATTTCTTTTAATTTCTTTTTATTTAAAAAATATCTGTTCTTAATCTTCATTTAATCTTCCAGAATATTTAATTAACATCATATTTTATCTCCTTGAAAATTTCTATTAACCTAATAACTTCTCATGAATTATGCTAACAAAGCATAAAAACCCACATAATATAATGAGTCGAGGCTGTGTCAAAATCAACAGGAATTATTCATTGAAGATTTATATTTTGCATTTGAATTGCCCAATTTTTATGGGTTTTCTTTGAAATTAAATATCCATGTTATCGATTTCAAAAATTAAGAATTTTTAACCTATATTTTCCTAATCTAAGAGATTTAAGATTAAAATTCAATAGAAAAAAAGTCGATCCCCCCGTAAATAGTTGACATAGCATGAGTCGATGATCGGTAGCATAATAGATTATATATTTCACATTTATATATAAAGTTTTCGATTAAACAAAACTTTATAAAAAAAGCTTTAAAAAACAATAAAACACAAATAAAATAGTTCCGTAAATGAATCATTTGCTCTCTCTCTCTCTCTCTCTCTCTATGATAATTAAGCCAAAACACGAAAAATAAAGCACAGCTGATGAATCTAATAAATAAAATGGTAAATTATAATAACAAGGTGTCTCATTTTCATGAAAAATTCAAGACATGAAAAAATGTATCTGGTGAATCTGAAGGGTATATTATAGTAGTTTCAAAAAGTACATCTTAAAACTTATTTAAATTTAAAAATTAATCTTGAACTACTTTGAATTTTTAAACAAAGTTAAATCCATATAGATAAAAATCCGATTGCTATTTAACTAAAAATTAAAGGATAATATCC
>JAISZW010000200.1 GCA_031284445.1 Candidatus Methanovirga basalitermitum
TGTCTATTTTAGAGTTAAAATTTCTTATTTTTCTAGAATTCAGGAAAAATCGTTAAAACTCACAATTTTAAATGTAAACGAGATCTTCAACAATCGATCCCCCATTGATTTTTGACACAGCCAATAGAATATAAAAGATTATGTTTGTCTTTTTAATGAATATTTTGTATTTTTCAGACCATTTAGTCAAATAAAATAACTTAGTTTTTAACACATTCATCAAATTAAATAAAAAGATTAATCAAATAAAAATCTTTATAAAGTAGGTAGAACCAATATTTACTATGTTACTTTCATTTATTATTTTATTTTTAGCTATTAATATAAAAAGTATTATTAAATCTTATATAGAGTATTAATAGCTATTTATTATAAATTAGTAATTAATATGTTGTTAGAGAATCAAAACAAATATTTTATATCTCAAGTTATAACACAATGTGGAGTATGCTAATATGGAAAACCTAACAAAAGTAGGAATAAATGAGTTAAAAGGTGAAGAATTTCATGTTAAAAAGAATAGTGAAATTTTAGAAAGATTCAGTAGCGAAAAACTACTTAAATCATTGGTCATGGTTGAAACACCATTAGTAAAAGCTGAAAAAATAGTAGCAACAGTCTTTTTATCCCTTTATGATGGTATAAAAACAAAAGAAATTAAAAAAATAGTATATGATGAACTATCTGAGGTAAACGAAGAAATAGCAAATAAATACCTGGCAAAAACCCTATTAAAAGTTCGTACCTCAAGATATAAAATTGAATCCTTCAATCTTAGTAAAATTGCTGATAATCTTGTAGAAGAAACAGGAGCATCACAAGAGACAGCCTTTGAAATAGCTTCACAAGTATGGAAAGAACTAAAAAAATTAAATGTAGAATACTTAACTACACCAATTATAAGGGAAATTGTAAATGCAAAATTGATTGAATATGGATTAGAAGATTTAAGAAGTAAGTACACTCGTTTAGGTATTCCTATTTATAACATTACCTCCTTAATACAAAATGGTTCTCGTGACAATGCTAATATGATACATAATCCAGAAACTATTCACAAATATGTTGCTGATGAGGCATTAAAACAATATACTTTACTACACATACTCCCATCACATCTAGCAGATGCACATATGTCTGGTGATATACACATCCATGACTTGGAGTTCTTTGGAGGAAGACCATTAAATTGCATGCAACATGATATTAGAACATTTATTAAATACGGTTTAAAGGTAGATGGAACTGGAGATCATACATCTGTTGCAGCTTCACCCAACCATATAGAAACTCTAATGAATCATTCTGGGGAAATAATGCTTGCAGCACAACAAAATATGTCAGGAGGACAAGGAATGTTCCTTTGGAATGTTTTTGTTGCTCCATTTGCAAAAGGATTAAGTTATGATAAAATTAAACAATCTGTTCAGATGTTGGTCTACAACCTCAACATGGCCTATGCAGCAAGAGGTTCACAGGTTCCATTTACAAGTATGGGATTAGAATTCGGTGTTCCTAAATTTTTAAATGATGTTGAAGCTTATGGTCCTAAAGGAAAAGTTGTAGGAACCTATGGAGACTTTGAAGAAGAAACTAAATTGCTTCAACGAGCATTTACAGAAACATTATTGGAAGGAGATGCAGAAAAAAAGCCACATCTCTTCCCAAACACAATTTACACTCTACGTAGGGAAAATTTAAAATCCGAATATGAGGAAGATTTAAGAAGAGTTCATGAGTTGTCTGCAAAATATGGTTCTTCTTACTTTATTAACATGTTACCTAAATACAGAGGAGACATGGCAAATTATATGGGATGTAGAACTTGTCTACAAGATAATTGGACTGGATATTGGGATAAAGATTGTTTTAGAACAGGGAATCTTGCTTATGTAACCTTAAACTTTCCAAGAATAGGATACCTATCAAGGGATGAAAGTGATGTATTTGAATACTTAGACTCTTATATGGATATAGCTACCAAAACATTGAATATTAGAAGAGAACATGGAATAAAATGTTTTAACGAATACAACTTATTGCCATTCCTTAATCAAGAAATAGAAGATGAACTATACTATAGAATAGAAAATTCCACATTATCCTTTGGTTTTGTTGGTTTAAATGAAATGTTACTCACACTATTTGGAGAAGGAATTGAAAATCCTGATTCTAACAAATTTGGAATAAAAATTTTAAAATACATGAACAACCGTGCTGATGAACTTAAAAAAGAAACTGGAAACAGATGGACAGTCCTTCAAACTCCTGCTGAATCAACAGCATACAGATTTGCAATACTCGATAAAGAGCAGTTTGATAAAGAAGCTATTACTCAAGGAAATGATGGTTCAAATTATTACACAAACTCTTCACATGTTCCTGTAAGCTCTAATACAAGTTTAATAGACAAAATTAAAATAGAAGAACAATATCATCCATTAACACCAGGAGGACATATTTTCCATGCATTCATGGGAGAATCTTACTCAGATCCAGACTCATTAATAAGTTTAACCCATAAAATAGCTAAAAAATCAGATATAGGGTTCTGGGCATACAGTTCTGCTCTAAGTTTCTGTCTTAAATGTAAAACATTAATGAAAGGATTAAACGATAAATGTCCTACATGTGGTGAAGTTGATGATGTTGAATGGTATGATAGAATTACAGGGTATGTTCAACAAGTAGGTAGAGCTAAATCTGCTTCTGGTGGATGGAATGCAGGTAAAAGACAGGAATTATTAGATAGAAAAAGATTTGGACAATGAAAATGATAGTTTCATTATTTAATCTTTATCCATAAATAGTAAAAAAATCGTAGATTTTTAAACTTACAAAATCAAAGATTTTATAAATAAACTTAAAAACTTTAGAAAAACTCCACACTTTTTTACACCCTCACTAACATAGAGTATTTGTTAATTATTTAATCATAGGAGATAAAAATAAATGTCTGATATCATAAGAACATGGCGTCATATTCCACAGAGATACAATCTCATTGGTACGAAATGTACAACTTGTGGTAAGGTTTACTTTCCTCCAAGAGTTATATGTCCTGAATGTAGAAGAAATGGAAAGTTAGAAAATATTCATTTTAAAGGAACTGGAAAAATTCATAGCTTTTCTATTGTTCGCACCCCAATAACTGATTTCAAAACAATAGCCCCTTATCCTGTGGCTATTATAGAATTAGACGAAGGTGCTAAAGTAACATCACAAATTATCGATGCTGATATTGATAATATTGAAATTGATGATCCAGTAGAAATGGTTTTTAGAAAAATCAGAGAAGATGGAGAAGACGGAGTAATCTCATATGGATTCAAATTCAAAATCAGGAGATAATATTGGAGTACTACTGCTTAGTCATGGTAGTACTCTTCCTTTTGCAAGTGCTGTGTTTAATGAAATAGCTGAGAAATTTAAAAATATAAGTGATTATCCTGTTGAAATTGGTTATATGAAAGTTTCAAAACCTACAATTTCACAAGCAGTACATAATCTTTCCTTAAAATCTGTTGATAAAATAATAGCTATTCCCATATTTTTAGCAGATGGTATCCATACATTGGTTGATATACCTCTAATTTTAGGCATGAAAAAAAAGAGCATTGATCCGAGGACTCCAGATGGCGTATATCCCGAGGGTCATTATTTAAATCATTTAGACGATATCGATTTTGATGGAAAAATAGTTTTACTTGATTGTATAGGTCCAGACCCTTTTATTCTACAAATAGTAAAAAACAAGGTTGCTGATGTCTTTAAAGATTCAGAGAGTTTGAACAAAGATAATACTGGAATCATACTCATTAGCCATGGAAGTCGTCTAAAATATAATAGTGAATTTATAAATGAACTTTTAAGAATGTTTAAAGAAAAAACTGGTTATAAAACGACTTTAGGGTTTATGGAACTCACAAATCCAAGTATTCCTATTGCAATCAATGAATTTTCAAAGAGTAATGATTTTGAAAATTTAATAGCTGTTCCTATTTTCATAGCTCCTGGAATGCATACAAAAAGGGATATTCCTAAAATTCTAAAACTTCCAAGTGATATCAAATCTAAAATTGGACATGATCACCATCATGACCACTCCCATAGCCATGAAGATGTAGAAATGAGATTTGATGGAAAAATTATATATCTTGATCCTATTGGTTGTGACCCTCTACTCATTGACATTATCAAACAACGAATAGATGCAGAAACAAATAGTACTATTATCTTTAAATAGAAATAGATTGTAATATGAATAAAAAAGACTTGATTAAATATTTTGGTGAAAGAAAGCTTGTAGAAATGATTATTGAAAAATCAGAACGTTTTCAAACAAAATATTTTGATAAAAAATCTTTAAAATCTCATATTGGGGATGATAGTGGAGTAATAGCTATTGGTAATAAGTATTTAGTAATTAGTAGTGATATGCTAATTGAAAAACACCATTTTCTAAAAGAGATGACATATTACCAAAGAGGATTTAAAGCAGTAACAGTAAATTTAAGTGATATTGCTGGAATGGGTGCACATCCAATAGGTATTTTAATCTCTCTTGCTATTCCTAAAAATCTTCATATCAACGAATTTAATAATTTAATAGATGGTATTCTTGAAGCTTGTTCTTTTTATAATACTCCACTTATTGGTGGAGATACAAATGAGGGAGATGAACTTATAATTTCAGGGACTGGGATTGGAACAAGTGATGATGAAAATATTTTAATGCAATATGGCTTTAAAAACAAAGACTTAATAGCTATTTCTGGTGAAATTGGTTTATCAGCTGTTGGTTTTGAAATTTTAAATAAATGTCTTGAAAAAAGATTAATTGAAAATGGTATAAGTTCAGAGTTCATCAAAAAATCCATCTCCAAAATACTATCTCCAGTAGCTAAAGTCGAGGAAGCAATTACATTAAAAAAATCTAAAATGGTCACATCAGCAACAGATATTACAGATGGATTAAGTACAGAACTACACCAAATAAATAACTCTTCAGTTAAACGCAGAAAGGATAAGTTAGGATTTATAATCCATGAGGATAAAATCCCAAATATAGACATTATAAAAAAAATAGCTATTTTATTAAATAAAGATTATATTGATTTAATATTTAATTTTGGAGAAGATTTTGAGCTATTATTCACTATAGACTCAAATAAAATTAATGAATTTAAAGAATACTTTAAAGATAACAAATATTATATTATTGGAGAGGTTAACCAATCAAATAAAATCCAACTATTATTGACCAATGGGAAAATCAAAAAAATTAATTTAAAAGGTTATGAACACTTTAAATAACCAGTATACTTCAAAAACTCCATATTCATCCATTAACAATCTCTCACTACCTTTTCATCATAATTTTTCAGGTCCAAATTCAGTTCCTTGCCGATAGGGATTCAGAAATATAACTATGAAATAACAAGCTTGTAATCAAATATTCTCTTACTAAAAACAATATCAACTATTATGATAAAAAAAACGAAGCAAAATGTACTGATGTTATAGACGTGAATGCCAACTCCAACTGAAACAATGGCTGTAAGGATTGCAATAGGCCCTGTCAAAAATTTAGATGATGATAATTGTCATATTCATCTATTTAGTTAACCAAATTTTCATATTTCACACAACATTAATTTTAATTGCATGGCAAAAATTTTAAACAATTTAATAAGTTTATTTTAAAAAATAAAATCTAAATATTCAATAACTTAAAAAAATCAACACAAACAAAGGAAAACCAGTATTAGTCAATGAATCTCCAAAGAAACCATCACCAATTAAACTTGAACCATTAAGATCACCACAAGTACTATTACCCTTATCATCAAGGTTATAACCATGTCCCCAAGGAATTGGATCTGGATTAGCAATTATAATCGTGCTATTATTAGTTAATAAGATTGTTTTGAATTTATGTACTTATTAGTCTGCTGATCCAGCAAAAACACAAAATAAAGAAAAAATTTGTTTTTCTAACCTTAGTGGTTGTCCAACAATTCCAATTTTTAATTTTTAATGGAAAACCAACTTGTTTAAATATTGTTTAAATTTCATATTAAATTGTAATATAGCTTCAATTTTAATATAAATTTATTTTATAATTTTAATTCATATTTAAGCTTTATTTAATTCTTTATTTGTAAAATAAAAAATTTTTTATTAAGGAGGGGAAAATATGCATATACCTGATGGTTTTATACCACTTTCACAATGAAGTTGACAGCGTTGATGTTTTTTTTATTAATTTCACAACATTTAAGTAATAATAAAGTTTAAATACTTAATAATAGATAGTAGGATAATGATTACATCTTATAATGTAATCAATTTTTTATTAAAGGAGAAAAAAAGATGCAT
>JAISZW010000202.1 GCA_031284445.1 Candidatus Methanovirga basalitermitum
ATTTTAATTTAAACACCCATATAAAAATGTACTTCTAAAAAACAGCATGATTAAAGCCTTAAAACATGGATGATGAGTTTGTTCATGCTTCGATTTTTGTTAAAAATCTAACACCTATATTTTAGTTAGTTATCAGTCTAAATATAGTGTTTTAGAATTAGTTAGATCATTCAAGCAATTGACCACCTATTACATTTGGAGGTTAAAAAGCAATGAAATTATTTTACAGAAATTTTTTTGGGGAAAGAGAAAACTTTTTACAATGATGGTTATTTTGCTTCAAGTATTGGAAATATTAGCAAAGAAACTATTAAAAAATATATTGAGAATCAAGGATAGCAATTCATTCACTATCCTAAAGGATAGTGATTTTCTTGCTTAATTCTTATAAAAAGAATCCACATATTCATTAATGATCCAAAAAACTAAATATCATTAAATGACCAAATTTTAGCAATATATTCCTAATTAACTAAAAATACTCAAAAAAAACTTTCAAAGAATTTGGCAAAACAAATATCAAAAGTTATTTCTCAGCCAATTATATTAAAAAAAATGATTTAAAACGATTATAATCTTTAAATAGTTAACTAAAATATACTATAAACTTATATCGGTGAATTAAATGATCATAGTGTGATGAAAATGAATGAAAATATAAAAATCATCAACGGTGGAATATGTGTTATCCATGATGTAAAAGCTGGAGGAATTCGTGAAGGAAAACATGGAATCAGTATAATATCTTTTCCTAAGAGTATGGCAGTAGGAGTTTTCACTACAAATAGGGTCATGGCTGCACCTGTTAAGCACACTAAAAGTATTCTGGAAAATAACAATATTTCAGCTATTGTAGCTAATAGTGGTAATGCTAATTGCTTTACAGGGTCTCAAGGAGAAGAAGATTGTAAAAACATTGTTGAAACTGTATCTAATAAGCTAAAAATTGATAAAAACGAAATAGCTATTGCTTCAACAGGTGTAATTGGTAGAAAAATGCCAATGAATATTATAAATAAATTAATAGAGGATGTTAAATTAAAAAACTCTGATAAAGCTTCAAATAATAGTGCAAAAGCTATAATGACTACAGATACAGTTCCTAAAGAATATAGTATCGAAATCACATTAAATAACGGTGAAAAAGTCAGAATTGGGGGAATATGTAAAGGATCAGGTATGATAGCTCCAAATATGGCTACATTACTGTGTTTTATAACTACAAATGCTAAAATTGGAGATAAAAGACTTTTAAAACAATTACTTAAAGATGTCGTGGATAAAAGTTTTAATATGGTGGTTGTTGACGGTGATGAAAGTACAAACGATGAGGTTATTTTAGTGAGTACTGGAAAAGTTGATGTTTCAGACGATGAAGCTTTAGACCCTAATTTCCAGGAGGGATTAGAGTATTTATGTATTCAATTAGCTAAAATGATGGCAAGTGATGGTGAAGGAGCAACAAAATTTTTAGAAGTCGTTGTTAATGGAGCTAAAAGGTATGATGATGCTAAAACAATAGTTAAATCTGTTGCATCCTCTTATCTTGTTAAAACAGCTGTTTTTGGTGGAGATCCTAATTGGGGTAGGATTGTAACAGCGATTGGATATTCTGGAGTTGATTTTAATCCAAATAATATTTCGATATCTATTTCCAATGACGAGCAAAAAGTTGATTTAGTGAGAAATAGTGAAATTTTAGGTTTTGAAGGAACAGATAACCTTAAACAAGCTGAAAAAATCATGAAGCATCAAGACATTAAGATATTCATAGATTTACACTTAGGTAATGAAACTGCAAATGCATTTGGTTGTGATTTAACCTACGATTATGTGAGAATAAATGCTGAATATACAACTTGATTAACAATAAAAATGAATATAGGATATTATTATGGTGAATAAGAGTGAATAACAGTCAAAACTATTCTAAAAAAGATATTTTAAAATTTTTAAGAAGAATTGGAGTAGATACAAGGTTTATTTCTCTTCATGAGTCTAAGATCTATATAAATCATCTAAGATTTTCTAAGTTTTCTAGAAGAAGAGAGGAGATTTTTAAAAATAAATTCAATGATATAAGTATTCTAAGATCAACAATTTTTCAAAAAATAGCTATTAAATCATCTAAATCATTATCCCATTCAATAGGTATTAGAGACAATGTTTTAATTTTCAACCACACCAAGAGAGATGTACTCTTAAATATAATATTAGAGCCTTATTTAAGAAAATATGGGATAAATCTTATCCATTCTGATCTTAAATCTTATGATGATTTTATTAAGTTAAAAGATTTAAAAGAAACAACTGAGTTTCTAAAAAATAACAATATTGATTGTGTAGTTTCTTCAATAGCTATGGATGAAGAAGTTGACTCTATTCTATCAGTTATTTTATCTGGGAAAGGTTTAAAATCCTATTTGCAATATATTAAATTTACTAATAGCGATTTAAGAATAAAATTTCTGTACCCATTTATTAATAATGTTGATAAGGATAGTATTGAAACTGTTTGTAGAATTTTAGAAATAAATGGGGAAGATAAAATTGATTATGAGAGAAATGAACTTGCAAAAAAGTTCATGAAATTTTTAGATGATCTTATTCCATATTACAAAGAAAATATTCTAAAATCAACTAATTTTTTAAAAAATCCTCAAACATCATCTAATAAATATGGGTTTGGTAAGTAAATATTGTATTTAATTTAATTTAATTTTCATATATGTATTCCTGTTCCTCGAACTACAATTTGATTTGCATCACCAAAGTTTCCAACTGTATCGTATTCAATTGTAAAATCTAAAAGCCCATTACAATCTTTTTTTTTTAGATCAACACTTAAATTAAGGATTGCTTGTTCAGTTGCTTTTCTTAAATTATCAAGAACCTCTTGGCTATTGCTTGAGTTAGTAAAAAATTTATTTGTTTTGTGAATGATAATTTTACTTTCAAATATTCCTTTATATTCTCTAATTTTATTATCTCCCGTGTGGGTTGTACTTAAAAATAGTATTCCTAAATCATTAATGTCTGTATGTTCTATGTTAGGATTGTATTTAATATTTTTCTCATGAGTTAAATCTTTTGGTGTGTAATTTATAAGTTTAAAGAATATATTTTTTATATGAGAAAGAATATTTTTAAAGATCCATGTTAAATAAGCTATTAAACCAAATAGGATTAATATTATTAAGTATTCAGCTAAAATTGGGAAAGTGGATTGTAATATAATAGCTAAACTTCCTATTGTAACAAGGTTAAATCCTAATCCATTATTTGCTAAGATAAATCCATATATAACTGTTATTATAAATAATATGAATGCACTAATTGCTCCTGTTGTTTTCCCATGAATCCTCCTTGCAAGATATATTTCAATGTATCCTGCTATTAATGGTGAGAATAATAAACCAAGATTGTAACCAAAAATAGCTATATTGCAATAGTAGAATATAAATAGTGATAATACTCCAGATAAAGTTCCCATAGATATACAGAAGCTAACTATTAATATTTCCTTAAGTTTTTCTTTGTAATCCATTTTTCTAAACTCGTTTTTATCATTTTGATAACAAACTAAAGTTTTTAAAATTATCTGTTTATCTAAAACTAATGGCTGTTCCATAAGCAGTTACGAGTATGGTATTTCCCATTGTTCCACCAAGATTATTGTAAGATATTTTTATTCCTACTATACCATTAGCATTTAACTCTTTTGCTTTGTTAACCATACTTTCAATAGCTAAATTTCTTGCTTTTTGAAGTTCTTTTTCGTATTTAGATGTTCGTCCTCCAACAACATCACGAACTCCAGAAAACAAATCTTTATATACATTAGAACCCAACAATGATTCCCCAGTAACCAGCCCATAATATTTAAATATTTCTTTGTTATCCAATGTGTTGGTTGATGAAAGTAACATATCCATTGTACTCACACCTTAAATATCTATTGAATCATAGTTGACTATATCTTCAACATAGATTAGGGGATAGTTTAATTCCTCAATGAATTCCATCCTTATAATAGCTAATGAATTATTTATTTTAGAATGGATTTTAGCATTTAACATATCACCAGATAATGAAATATAATTGAACTCTGTGTTTGCTTGTTTGATCTTTCTTAAATCAATTGAAACCTCAACTTTTTCAATGGCTGGTTGTAGTTTAAGTGAATCCGAAATAGCTATTTCTAGATTTTTCGCTGTTTTTTCATTGACTGGTGTTCCAATAAACTGATGAAATAAAGCTGCCATACTAATAGCTCCTTCAAAAATAGCTCTTTCTCTAAAACTAATATTAGAAAAATATTTTTCTTCAACATCCATAAAAATAACACCATTAAAAGTATAGTTGCCCTAAAAATGAGAAATAATTTGGAGAAATTGGGTGAATAAACAATCCTATTAAAATCAGAGTGATGATTACTATCTCAGCAAAAACAAATTTCCTATCCTCCTTAACTGGATAGAAGTAGCTAATTATACTCCCAACAATAAAAAACCCTAATATTATTAGTATGATATACATTGTGTAGTCAATTTTTACATTAGTATCTAATGGTTGTAGATCAATGAAAGATGATTCAACAATTAGTCTGTGAGCCAATGACCCAATTGGATCACATGTTACCATGTACAATATTGTGGATCCGTTACCTAAATTTATTCTATGATCTGGATTTACTATGTATGACTTGTCCACTTCATAATTAACTTTTCCTATTCCTTGCCAGTTAAGGATCACATTATCTCCATGTACAAGTTCATTAAGCCGTAAAAATGGAGAGCCTAACAATGTTCTATGACCAGATAAAATAACTATCCCCTTTGAAGGTTCGCTAGAAGTATTATCAATCAAGACTCCATTTTCTAAAGATTCAAAATTTAAATGTTCTTTAAGATTTATCTTAGGGATTATTAGAGTGTTTCCATTAAAATTATATTCATTTACCTCTTTCATTGAAAAATATGTGACCTCTTGCATTGCATAAATTGAAATAAAACCAATTATTAGCATAATTATTAAAGTTCTGATTTTCATGATAATCAACACATTAAATTATTAACTATTTATATTTTAATTATAAAATATATATCAATACATTCTAATTCTTTTATTACTCCAATAAGATATTTTAGTATTACACTTGATACAGTCTCTATGGTTAAAAATGTTGCGGTAACAGGATACTTAACAGTATCATAACCAGTTTCTATCTTAACCAATCTCATATTTATTCCTCCAACATTATTTTTGATTTGATTTAATCTTGCTATTTTACGTCTTCTTAACTTTCTAATCTGATTATTTTCATCATCTGATAATTCTCCATATTATACCAAGAATTCCAAAAAACAAGAAAAACACAATTATAGGTCCTAAATTATCAAATTTATTCTCTAAATTATCGAATTTTTCTTCTATTAGTTTAATTAAAATATCTTCATTCATCATTAATAGAACACTATCCATTAGTTATATTTTTTAATTGAAAAAAGCATCTAAAGTTTGTTGTTTCTTATTTTCTATTAATTCTAATAGATTTTCTTTATTATAACCAAATGATTCCATTATTCTTGATATTGCAGGAAGTACTTGATTATTAATATAGTAATCTGGATCATAAGAACCGTCTAAATAATCCTCATAAGGAATGGCTTTTTCACTTATTGAACCTCTACCTTTAACAATCACATACTGTATTATTGTTCCTTTTCTTGGTTTTAATCTATTTTCTGCTTCCAATTTTCTTGCAACAACAACATGAGGACCAATTTGTTTATATTCAGAGAGTCTTTTAGTTATCTGTGTATGTATCACAAGCTCGGTCATGTTTAAATTCCCAGACTTTATCTTTTTTAATACCTTTTTAATTATTTCAATAGCTTCATTAACATCACCATTTTTTAAAATAGCCATTAAAACATCTTTTTGTGCGGTTTTAACTATTGGTGCCCAATCTCTTCTAACAAGTTCCAAACCTTTAGCTATTATCTTCCCATCTTCAATAACAGCATACCTTTTCTTACTTACAAAAAATCCTCTTCTATAAAAACCTTCATATTCTAATTCCATGCTTTCTGGAAGAGTTGAATTTAGATAAGTTAAAAACTCATTCACCTTTGTTTTTATTATTTTTTCAATTTTTTCCTGTTTTAAACTTTCCATACCTAAATCCACACATTTATATAATTTTAAAATAATAATTAAATCATGGCCTATATCTTAAAATAGCTGCAAATCCACCAAATGCTTTTAAAAGTTGATTTCCTTCTTCTGTCTCTGTAGAAATAATTTCAACTTCGCTATCATATTCATTAGCCAAATCTAGGTAGTGATCAATTAATTTCTTTGCTTGTGATAATTTCATCTGTTCTCCACATTTAGTACAAATCATTTGATCACTACCTGATTTAGGCTTTATGGTCACTTGAGTTTGTTTTCGGCAATTTTCACATCTAAAATATTGTCTATCATGTTCTAATCCTTCAGAAATCAATAAAGTATCAACAGCACCTATTTCAAGATATTTCTTTATCTCTTTCTCACCATAGGCAGCAAGACTCTTATCATGGATTAATTCTGTTAAAAACTTTTTAACCAATTGTTTTTCCTTTATTACATCCATTTCATTAAGAAGATCTGTTGATTTATCAATAATTTCTTTTATACCAAATTCTCCAGTATAAGAAGTATCAATTGTAGAAATTACAATATCTTTAAGTTTATAATCAAGATAATCACCTTTAAGAAATTCTTCTTTTGTATGACCTGGACCACCAAGAATAATTCCTTTCAGATCCTCAATCGGTGAAAATAACTCGTTAATATAATCTCCTATTCTTTTCTTGAATTCATGAGCAGCCAGATCAATCAAACGATCAAATCTTCTTTGTGACTGACCTCCTGCTTTATGTTTACCTGGAACACCACTTGTTAAATGTTTTAAGATATCTGTTCTTTTTCCTTTAAGTGTAGCTATTGTAGCTTCTTTCCTATCTAAAACAGCAATCCCATAAACCTCTTTAGTATCCATCATGTATTTTAATGGATCAAGGTAAAATTCAGAGTCACAATGGTATGTATATGTTTGTATCGATTCTGGAGGTTCAAATATGTAACTCTCCATTTTTTCTGTTCCAAGACCTCCTTTAGGTATCATACCAACGAATAAAACTAAACCATTATCAGGTGCTTTTATAAATAATTTAATTTTTTGAATAATCACTTCAATAGCTGATTGAACATTTTTACGAGTTTGTTTACTTTTAATATTGGCACTTTGTCCATATTCCTCCCTCATATGTTTAGAAACATCACTAAGTTGTTTATCTTTAGGAATATAAACAGAAACAAGTTCAGTTCCCCTACCTTTTTTTTCTGATAGCTCTCCAAGAGTTCTTTTAAATTCATATAATTCTTTTGATGATACCTCAGACATGACATTTCTCCCAATTAATTAAATTAAGTTTTTGATTATATTAAAATAATTAATAAAGTTTAATATTAATAATTAAAAATGTTTTGTTATTTTTAAAGAAGAGAATTACAATGATTTATGTTTATAAATAATATTATATAAATTTTACTGTTGACTTACCAATGCTGTCAACCTAAGAAATTTCTCCTTTAATTATTTTTTATTCCATGTTTTTACTGAATCAACATCAATGCTATTAACTTAAGAAAATTATTTCTTTAAACTTAGATTGAAATCAAAAATAAAGCTTGAATAAACAACATTCTTAATAGAAGTCTTAATCAAAAATTCTTAAGTTTATAGTGTTGAATCAATATATTAATAACAATGTGTCTCAAAAATATGAAAAATTAACGGAATCCCCATAGAGATTCAACATGATATACCATCAGATTTCATATTTTTTCCAAAAGTACATCCAAATTAAAAATTAATTATTAA
>JAISZW010000015.1 GCA_031284445.1 Candidatus Methanovirga basalitermitum
AAAATTAATTATTAAAATAAAGATAAATGATTCTTTAAATTAAAAAATAAGTGATTTCCAAAGAATTAAAAAAATGTGATTTTAAAACTATTGGAAATAGCTTTGATTTTAAATTCAAATGATATTATCCTTTAATTTTTAGTTAAATAGCAATCGGATTTTTATCTATATGGATTTAACTTTGTTCAAAAATTCAAAGTAGTTCAAGATTAATTTTTAAATTTAAATAAGTTTTAAGCTGTACTTTTAGAAACTACTATAATATACCTTTCAGATTCACCAGATACATTTTTTCATGTCTTGAATTTTTCATGAAAATGAGACACCTTGTTAAATTAAATTTAACAATATTCCCTATTTCCATAATATCACACCTTTTTTTAAAGTTTCATTGAGAATTCCCATCTGAATTTAAAAAGAGTGTATTATGGAAATTCTCATCGTATTACTTTTAATTTAGGGATGGCAAGGACAAATTTTGTCCACCCCCTCCTATTTTTAAGGTAGTCTAACTGATTGATTATTTCATCTTTAATATTCCAAGGTAAAATTAAGATATAATCTGGTTTATTTTTCATTATTTCTTCCTCATCAACAATCGGAATATGACTCATTGGCAGATATTTATTTTGTTTAAATGGAGATCTATCTACTACGAAATCTATCACATCAGATTTTATTCCACAGTAGTTTAAAAATGTATTTCCTTTTGCTGCTGCACCATAAGCTACAACAGTTTTATTTTTCTTTTTTGCATTTACAATAAAATCAAGAAAATCCCATTTAATTTTTTGGCATTTTTTCTCAAAATTTTTATATCCTTCAATTTTATTTAAATTAAAGCTTTTTTCTTTTGTAATTAATTCATCGACTGCAGTTTCAATTTTTATATCATTTTCAACATGTGTAGCATATATCCTTAAAGAACCTCCATGCGTTGATAATTCTTCAACATCATAAATTTTAAGTCCTTGAGATGTGAAAATTCTTTTTACAGTTAGTAAAGAAAGATAAGAGAAATGTTCGTGGTATATTGTATCAAATTGATTATACTTAATTAGATTTAGAAGGTGTGGAAATTCCATGGTTATTGTGCCATTTTCTTTTAAAGCTATTTTTAAACCTTTAACAAAATCATTTATATCTGGAATATGTGCTAAAACATTGTTTCCTAAGATTAAATCAGATTTTACAAGAGATTTTGCTAATTTTGAATTAAAAAATTCCTCTATAACATTTATTCCTTTTTCTTTAGCTACAATTGCTGTTGAAGCTGTTGGTTCTATTCCTAAAGATGGAATAGCTTTTTCTTTAAAATATTGTAATAAATAACCATCATTACTTGCAATTTCAACTACATGAGATTTTTTATCTAAATTAAGTCTTTCAGTAATCATATCCACATATTTTTGGCAGTGAGACAACCATGAGGATGATACTGAAGAAAAATAAGCATAATCCACATTAAATATTTCATCAGATTTCTTATACTCATCAATTTGAACTAAAAAACAATTATCACAAACCCAAATTTTTAAAGGATAAAGCACTTCCACTTTATTTAACTCTTCTTCTGTTAAATAAGAATTAGATGGTGGTGAATTAAATAAGTCAATGAACTCATATTTAAGCTCCTTACCGCAATGTCTACATTTCATAATATCCCTTCAAAATCATCGGTTACATACTTTGCAGATAAATCTTTTTGTGAAACAAAAGAAACATCTATTGGCCATTCAATAGCTATTTTTAAATCATCGTATCTTAAACTCCCCTCAAAATCTGGGTTATAGCTTTTGGTATGTAAATATATCATTTCTATATTATCCTCTAAGGATTGAAAACCATGACCAAAACCCTCTGGTACTACCAATGCTTTCATATTCTCGGCTGAAAGTATTTCACCATGCCACCTTAAAAATGTTGGTGAAGTTCTCCTCAAATCTACTGCCACATCAAAAATACTTCCCTTTGAACATCGCACAATCTTTATCTCTGCATGAGGAGGGTACTGGAAATGTAAACCACGAACTGTTCCTTTAAACCTTGTCATAGAATAATTCATCTGTTCTATAATCATATCTTCTTCGATGGATTTCAGTTCCTCTTGAGAGAAAATCCTGTTAAAATAGCCTCGCTCATCTATAAACGGTTCTGAATTAATAACTTTAACTTTATCAATTTCTGTATCTTCAACAATCATTTATTTTATCCACCTATTATCCACTCTACTTAAATTATTAAAATATGTTTTTTTAAATTAATTAAATCTTGAATTGAGTATTAATATCTAATCAACACATTTTTAAAAGAAAAATAGCATGATCCCCTAAATTCTCATTATTTAATTTTTCCAATTTTTCTCTAAATATTTTAATCTGCTCTTTATTAAAAATACTTTCATCCATATTATTTTTCTTATAAAAAAATCGGTATTTTTCTTGATAAGAATTTTTATCAAAAATTGTCATCTTGTTTTTATATTCCTCACTTCTTAGAAAAGATGACAAATCAGAATCAAATTCTACCTTTTCAATTTCAAAACCAGCTGAATCTAACAAAATTTGAAAGCTTTTTAATGTATGAATATAAATATGACGAGGAGCATCAAGATGAAACCAGTTAACACCATATTTTTCATAAGTATAACTTTTTATTGGAATACTTAGTATAACTTTACCCCCCCCCTCAACAATCCTTTAACTTTTTTCATGACATTTAATTGATTGTCCATGTGTTCTAAAGAGTCATTTAAAAATATCAAATCAAAATTTAGACTTGTATTAAATGATTCAAAAGAGGATTCAAAATAAGTTATAGAGTTAGTATTCTCATTAACTGATATATCAATACCATATAAATTAAAAAAACCCAATTTCTGAAATATCATCAAAAATTGTCCAAATCCACACCCAATATCTAAAATATATGAAGATTTGTTAATATTATTTAATTTAATAAGTTGACCTCTTTTAATAAGAGAAAAAAAGATGTTATTAGATGTTAATTTTAATAAAAATTTTCCTAAAATCTTAGAATTGTTAAGAATTATATAATCATAAATTTTATACATGAAATAATAAGCTATTTTTGAGATTAATGAATTAGAAGTTAAATGAGAGTAGTAATTGTCAGGATAATATTTATTTAAATCTTCTGGGATATTCATTAACTGTAAAACACCACAATTTCCACATTCAAGATAATTAAATGAATCACCATAACCAAACATCATTTCTTTAGCTTTAACTATTTTATTATTTTTAGTGTTACCACAAATTTTACATTCCATGAGAATAAACCTCTCTCCCCCTTTTAACGGTTATACTCGTCATCCATATAATTTTTTATAATACTCAATAGTCAAATTTAGCCCTTCTTCTAAGCTAATTTTTGGTTTCCAATTGATTAAAACTTTTGCTTTACTAATATCTGCTCTAACTTCTGAAACATCCGATTCTAAAAATTTAACATCTGTATCACCTAATATTGAGTTAACAATATCATAAATCTCTTTTATTGAATGTGATATTCCACTTGCAATGTTTATATTCTCATTTTTCTTAAATTTTGGGATATTTTCAATGGTTTTTTCATATGCATTTATAATATCATCTACATAAAGAACATCCAATTTCTTAGAAGTACTTTGAATGATAATTTTCTCTTTTTTCAATGCTTTAATAATTAAATATGGGATTATTTTATCTTCATCATCCTTTAAACCATAAGGAGTAAAAAGTTTTAATGAAGCAGTTTTTAAACCATACTCCTTATTGTAAAACTTCAATATTTCTTCAAAGGCAACTTTTGTAGATGCATATAAATTAAAAGGAAGTATTTCTGAATTTTCACTAATTGGAATTTTATCTGTAGAGTATTCAGCATATGAACCTGTATTGATGAAATATTTAACATTATTTTTAACAGCATTTTCAAGTAAAAGAGTAGGGAAGGTTATATTTGAATACATCATATCATTAACTTCATTGGAACTATGAAATTTTGAGTAATATGTTGCTAAATGCAAAATTCCTTCAATATCAAAGCTTTCAAAGACATCTTTAATATCTACTTTGTCAACATCAACAATTTCAAGATTATCACAGTTATCAATGAAATCTTCTACTCTCCATAGATTTGAATAAGATCTCTTTAAAAAAATAAGTTTCCTGCCATCTTTTAAGAATTTTTCTGCCAATTGACTTCCAATAAACCCAGTTTCACCTGTTAAAAGAATATTTTTTTCCATGATTATCACAATACTAAATTATATTAGAGGATTTCTATTAACTTCATTTTTACTAATATCGATAAAATTCAATATTTATTACAACTTCTTTGTTTTAAATTTAAAGGCTAATTAAAGATTTTTAAAAATCTGAAAATTTTGAAATATTGGGTTTATAGAAATTCTCATTAATCAAACAAATAAAATTACACAATCAAAAAAAAAAAAAAAAATATAGTACTTTAATCAACTTTCATAACATATCCTATTGTTAATACAGTTTAATTTTCACTATTTTTTTCAAATATAACATTTTGAAAATTTTCATATGATTTCTTTTTGTGAAATTCTAATTTATTTATATGAATACAATACCACACGAAATTAACTTAATTAATTGTCATGACACTATATTCACAACAATCTATGAAATTTCTTTAAATCATTATAGTGAAATAAAAAATTTTTGTAATCAATGAATTAAACTTAAAAGTTGTTAGTTTAAAAATTTTTTATTTTTAAAGTTAGAAAACGAAGTTTTCTGTATTTTAAAAAATTTAAACTAACATTTCATTAAATTTCAAAATCATTAATTTTTATTCTTAATTTTAAAAAATTTAAACTAACATTTCATTAAATTTCAAAATCATTAATTTTTATTCTTAATTTTTAAAAATATAAATTATAAATTTATTAATCAAAAATTTAACTAAAAATAATAGCATTTCAAATTTCAAAAATTACAAACATTATTTCGTTCACTATATTTAAATTCATGAACAACCTAAAATAAATTTCATCAAATGTGAAGAAAGTTTGGTGAAACACTATATGCAATGAAAACCTTATAAATTCTCATAATATTCAATAAATTTATCTACATCGTTATTTTGAAGTATTTCAATTGAATCAGCTAATTCTTCTAAAGATTTATCCCACCATTTAATTTTTAGTAATTTTAAGATAGTTTCTTTATCAAATCTATATCTATTAATTTAGCAGGATTACCACCAAAAATTGAGTAAGGTTCAACATCTTTACTTACAAGGGAATTAGCACCAATTATGGCTCCATCCCCAATAATAACACCATAAAGAATCGTGCATCGTGTTCCAACCCATACATCATTACCAATAATGACATCGCCTTTTTAGGATGGATGTCAAGTAATATAATTACATGATTGTAAAAAAGCATTAAATTTGATTTTAATCTTTCCAGACCTTCCATGGCGAATTTCCAGAAGTCCACATTTCTTCTAATTCTTTTTTATCCTTTAACATATCCATTGGCTTCCAGAAGCCATCATGTTTATATGCAGACAATTGATTATCCTTAGCTAAATTTTCCAATGGTTCTCTTTCCCAGTAAGTAGAGTCACCTTCAATATAATCAAAAATATCCTTTTCAAGAACAAAAAATCCCCCATTAATATATGATTTATTTTCCTGACCAAATTTAGGCTTTTCTTCAAATTGTAGAATATTATTACCATTATCCATTTCAATAGCTCCAAATCTACTTATGGGTTTAACTGCAGTTAAAGTCGCATACTTATTCTTTTTTTTATGGAAATTCACTAATTTATTTAAATTTAGGTTACTTAAACCATCACCATAAGTTAACATGAAAGACTCATCATCAATGTACTTTTCTATTCTTTTTATTCGCCCACCAGTCATTGTCTTCAATCCAGTATCCACCAAAGTAATCTTCCAAGGCTCCACTTTAGAGTCATGAAAATTTATATCATTATTATTAAAATCAATGGTTAAATCTGAATTATGTAAAAAATAATTGTTAAAATACTCTTTAATCATATATCCTTTATAACCTAAACAAATAATAAAATCATTAAATCCATAATATGAATAAATCTTCATAATATGCCATAATATTGGTTTACCACCCAAATCAACCATAGGTTTTGGTCTAATATCAGTTAATTCACTTAATCTTGTTCCAAAACCACCTGCAAGAATAACAGTCTTCATATTCATTCACCAAAAAAATAATCGTAATCTTCATTCGATCTACCATTTGTATTTGCCATAGCACTTTTAATTTTTCTATTTTCAAGAATATTATTAATCTTTAACTTTTTAATAATCGAAGATAAATTAATCAAAAATGAGAAGTTATGTGAAGCAATTTTCATCAAAATCTTTAATAACAAACTCAAATCATCACATAAACCTAAATCATCATATTTTTTAAATAAATAACCATACTTTTTAATATTTATTACATTTTTTGATGATTTTAAAGATGGTAATAAAAAAATGTGTAAACCCTCTAAAGAAATCTTATTCAGATATGGTTTTTCTTTCTCCAACATCCTGTAAGTAAAATCAATTCCTTCTAAAACTCCTATACTAAAATTTTCGTCAAGTGTTAGTGAATTGTTATTTAAGTAATGGAAATATCCAACATATTTTACTTCTAACCATTTATTTACTTTTGCATAAGATAACAAAGAAAAATATACGTCTTCAGCATGTCCATGATCTAAAAATCTGATGTTATAATTATCTAAAAAACTCTTTTTATAAATTTTATTCCAAATCCCACCATAAATCACATTATTGTGTGTGTGTGTGTGGCAAGTGTATCCTTGTAATGTGTGTTTTGAATACTCTTTTAGATTGTTTACTGTTGCACTTCGAGACCAGCAATCAGCAAAATCAACGTCATTCTCTTCTATAGCATCATATAGATATTCACAGGTATAAGTATTGTATGTATCATCACTATCTAAAAACATGACATATTTGCTTTTAGCAATTTCTATTCCATTATTTCGAGGAATATTAGGACTACCACTATTTTCTTCTCTAAAAACTAATGTGACATTATCATATTTTTCCTTATAAGCCTTCATTACTGTTCTTGTGTTATCTGTGGATTTATTATCAACAATGATAAGTTCAATATTCTCAAAACCTATACTTTGATTGATTACAGACTCAACACTTCTTTTAAGTAAATCTTCACGATTATAAACAGGAATAATCACACTAATCTTAGTTTCCATAAAATCACATTTATTATTTTTTTTATTTTTAAATATATAAAATCATCGTATTCAAAGGAGATAAAGAAACATATTTTTCATATTTCTCACGAAACCTTTTATTGTTGCAATTTTTAGCCCAAAATTTATCATGAACAATGATAGGATTCCTATAAGCATCATCTAAATTATCACTATAAAATATGGGCATTATAGGTCAGATGACCTGAGTAAAGAATATTTAAATCATCTTATTTGTAAAAATTTGGCAACAATTATTTTTTTTTCATGTTTAAATGATTGTAAAATCTATCCAATATAAGATCTTAAAGATCCACACTATTTTAAAACATCTTCTAACATTTTGAATTTACATCTTAGATTTCTTGGATGGAATGCGATTATGAGAACTATGATCTTTTTATTTTGGTAAGGTTTATAATATCCCATTTCAATGATTTGGCTTCCAGCATCATCAAACATAGACTCAAAAGATTTTTCCTGATCAAATTTAAATTCTATTATCAAAACAAAATCCTTATGCTTAACTAAAGCATCTAATCGTCCTTCTAAGGTCATTATCTCACTTTCAATATCAAAGCCCAATAATTGAATCCATGAGATAAGCAATACCTTGTAATAATCTTCAAGTTCGTGTTTAATTTTCCCATAAACAATGTTTGGAATTTTATGTAATAGTATTTCAAAGGATCTTTGGAGGTTTTCCTCGTCTTGAGTGTAGATATATTTTAACATGCTTTTTGTCATGGGTTCCACACTTTCAGTACTATGATTGGTGTAAACACCCAAAATATAGCTAAATAAGGAATCTTTCACTTCTTTATTGGGAATAGCTGTAGTATAAATTGGAGGTTCAAGAGGATGTGAATTTTTATCCTTAATTGTTAAATATCCAGTCTGTAAGAGTACAGTAGCAAAATCAAGATTATCCAAGTCAAAATTAGGGAAAGAACCTACAAATTCTGACTTTTTTTCTGCTAAAATATTCATATCAACATCAGCAGTTTTCAATAAATCCACAAGTAACTTTGGTGTTCCTGTATCAGCCCAATAGTTAGCAAAATCTCCTGTATCCAATAATTTCAGTACTGAAAAGGGATTATAAAGGAAATTTTTCCCATCCCAAGAATAACCATTATACCACTTTTTAATAGCTACAAGCAAATCCCCTTTTTTCATTCCATTATATGTGCTAATTTCAGTAATATACTCATCAAAATAACTTTCTAAGTCTTTTTGCGAGTAGCCACATATTTTAGAGTATTTCGGATGGATTGTTATATCATCCACATTATTTAAATCAGAAAAAATGCTTGTCTTAGCAAACTTAGATATTCCAGTTATAAAAAGAAACTTTAAATACTGATCATTAGCTTTTAAAACCTGATAAAAACTTCTTAATGTATCTCGATTTTTTTTAGCCAATCCTATATCATCAAGATGACTACTAATCGATTTATCATACTCATCAATTAAAACTACAACTCTTTTCCCAGTTTTATCATGAACTTTCTTAATAAGCTCAGCAAACTTATCAGTTAACAAGTTCACATCATCCAATTCAACATCAAAATCTTTTGCAGTATCATTTAAGTATTTAATTAAAGATATTTCAAGTTTTTTATTAGTATCATGCGAAATATTTCCAAAATCCAATTTAACAACAGGATATCTACCATCCCAATCCCACTTATCATAGATATAAAGACCCTTAAAAAGTTCTTTATTCCCTCTAAACAACTCCCCTAAAGTGGAAATCAGAAGAGACTTACCAAAACGTCGAGGCCTTGACAAGAAATACAACTTACCTCCATCAATCATTTTATAAATATATTCTGTTTTATCAATATAAATGTAGTTATCCTCAATTATCTCTGAAAATGTCGGAATTCCTTTAGGTAATTTCTTCATTTTTGATTCCTCTTTTTCTCCCTATTTAGATATATTTCTTATAATTATCATTTTTAGCAATCCTAAATACTGTAAAAAATCCACATGATAGAGGAAAAATTTTGTGACAAGAATTTATCATCAACTAATAATGCGATTGAAAACTTATTGCGAACAATATTCCTGGATAAACTAAAAAAATTGTTTAAAACTGTTAAAAAAGTTGAAATATTCATGTTTTTACATATTAAACGATGGATTGATTAGTGATAAAGAATGCAGCAGAATTCGCGAAAAAATGTCAGATAATTTCGTTATCCTCCTCACGAGCAACTGATCCAAATAAAATAATCTGTTCAATTTCCCTATAATTTAAAGATTTTGCAAAATCAATAGCTAACTGTTTTTTATTCATTAGAAAACATCACG
>JAISZW010000021.1 GCA_031284445.1 Candidatus Methanovirga basalitermitum
TTTAATAATAAAATAATAATCGCATTTTTTTAATTCTTTACTCGGCAATCTCAAAAAATGATATTAATCACACTCGAATTTTAGACAATATCACAATCACAATGCAAAAAAGAAAAACATGTCCCCCTATAGTAAACTTAAAACAATGGCCAATACACCGAGTAGTGATGTTGCAACCACTACTGGATAAAATTGCTTATTCGTAAATACTGGTGAAAATGCACTCATTATACCCATAATAAGAGGGAATATGAATGCAATAGCTATGTTTATTAAAATCTTCCATGAAAAAATATCTGGTGGAAGTCCAACGAATAAAACTGAAAATAGCATACTTAGTGTAAATATTAAGAATCCTCGAGTTAAATATATGATTCCCCTATATTTAGAGGCATATTCCATATATGGACCTTCAATAACATCTGCTTTAGTTTTTAATATAGCAAACGGATATTCATTCATTAGTATCATGTATCCTATGAAGAAGATCATAAATCCAAGAATTCCAGCAACTGAAAACAATATAGGACCATGAATTATTTGATAATCCACAATATCTTTAAGATACACACTTTTCACAATGACTACAGGCACAAACAATGATATATAAAGTGGAAAAGATCCAAAAGCTATTAATCTTAATGCTCTACTTGAACTAATATCTTCAATAAATGACCTTTCACTATTTAAATGAACTCCACCTTTTACCAAATCAGGGAATGGCATTGAAATGGACATGATTGACTTTGAAAGAGAACCCATTAAAACATAGCAAACCTCTTCAACTTTTAAAAGCCCTATAATAGATATTACACTTGCAAAGGTAGCTATTTGATATGTTTGAGGCATTAAAAATATTAAAATCAATAGTATAACTATGAAACATATTATGGGTAGTGATTTATACAACCTTGGAACTGTCGAATTTGGATCAATATTTTCTTTAAAGAAAAATTTAATTGGAGCCATTATTCCAGGACTTAAAGGATTAGGTCCAATTCTTTGCTGAATTCTTGCATGAACATATTTTCTCTCAAATCCTGGGATTATTGTTCCTATAATAAAAGCTATAATAATTGTTAATAAAATAGCTAAAATTGGATACAAAATTTCTGTATACATCATTTTCCATTCCCATCCATAATTATTACATTTAATCAATTCTCTTATTCAAATCAATGATTTCAATTGCTCGATCTGTACAGGTAAAACATGGGTCACATTGAACTATACATAGTTGTGCATCGGTTATATGATTTCCAATACAGGCAAGTTGCATTGCACCAATATTAGACATTGAAGGAGTTCTTATAATAGCTCCTCTTACTTTACCTTTCTCTATTTTGTATGAATGATATAATGTTCCTCTTGGAACCTCAATATGACTGTGAATAATATCTGTATCAGACATTTCCCAAGACCTGTCTACAATCGAACCATTGGGTAAGTTTTTAATGGCTTGTCTTATGATACTAATAGATTCAGGTATTTCTAAAACTCTTGCAAGAATGTTATCTTTAACATCCCCATTTGATAATGTTATTACATTAAAATCAAAGTCTTGGTATTCTTTCATGATTTTTCTAAAATCTTGATCTACACCAGTAGCTCTTAAAGTTGGACCAGTTACCTCTAATTTTATAGCATCCTTTTTAGATATCTGTCCCACTCCTGTAATCCTATTCATAACGATTAGGTCATTAACAAAACGATCAGCAAAATCAGCTACTTTTTTCTCAATAAAATCCAATCCATCGGATATCTTTTGAATCCTTCCATCGTCTAAATCACATCTTGGTCTAATTCCGCCTATTATTGAAACACCATATTGAACCCTATTACCTCCAATCATTCTCAGTAATTCCATTACTGTCTCTCTGATGTAAAATGCTCTCATTGAAAATGTTTCATGAGCTAAAACTTCACTCCCATGTCCAAGATATAATAAATGACTATGTAATCTTTCTAATTCTTCCATAATCACTCTTATATAACTGGCTCGTGGTGGAATATCTATTTCAAGACCTTTTTCAGCTACTAAAACGGAGTTCCAAATATGAGCATTGGAACATATTCCACATACTTTCTCTGTAAGAGAGTTAGCTTTTTCTACAGGAAGTCCTTCCATAATCCGTTCTATTCCTCTGTGATTAACTCCTACAGTTATTTCAGCATCATTTATGATTTCATCTTCAACAAAAAGTCGGAGTCGATAAGGTTCTAATGCAGCTGGATGAACTGTTCCAAGAGCAACTTCAGTTTCTATAATTGCCTCCTGGTTGGATTTATTTTTTTCATTCATCTAAGCACCTAATAGCTATTTCCTATTTTATTAGTATTCATGATTTTGTTAATTATAAATATTATGAAATTTTAATCGTTATATAATAATTTTTATTTATTTTGCATTTAATAACTTTGGTAAAGCAGACACAACACCAGCTAAAATATCTTGAGGTCTTACAGCACAACCTGGAACCTTAGCATCAACTGGAATTATATTTTCAACAGGTCCACAAATTTCTTCAGAAGGAATATCTCCATGAATATTCTTATAAACTCCTCCCATCAATGCACAAGAACCTGCAGCAACAACTGCCTTTGGATTTGGAATAGATTCATATATCTTCTTTAAAGGTTCTTTATTCCATCTTGTAACAGGACCAGTTACAACCAAAACATCTGCTTCACGAGGATTCCAAGTTAAAAAAACATTATATTGCTCAGCATCAAATTTAGGGGAGATAACACAGTTTACAATCTCTATATCACAGCCATTGCATCCTCCAGTATAAACCAACATTAAATGTATGGCTTTTCCTCGTGAATACGATTTAAGACCCATTTAATCACTACCTACTTCCTCATCGTCCTCAATAACATTTTCATCAGATAAAAATTTTGAAATAAATGCAAGTTTATCTTCAGATATTTTAACAGGTTGATCCATAAGTTCAGAAAATTTTAATTCTACCTTTCCAACATCATTTGGATGTATTGTAGCTTTTTCACCGAATAATGAATAAATTGGGCAAAAATCATGACAGTAATAACAAAAAACACACTTTTCGCTATTAAATTCTGGGATTTGAGTCTTAATCCAACCTTCCATTAACTTTTCACTTTTCTCTAAGTCTTTCATGGTTATTGCACCAGTAGGACAAACATTTGAGCAACCTGCACACCCAATACATGCTTGGATTGCGACTTTATCTGTTGCCTTAACATTTCCTCCTAAAATATCTGCTCTCATTTCCATGTCTGTTATGCGGTCAGTTGCAAAAAATATTTTTTTGAAGTTCCCATAGGCTCCTTCTAGAATTATTCTAATTAGATTTTTCATTTAAACACTCCAATCAGTATTTAACATCTTCTGGATAGAGTCAAGTGATTTTAAATATTTTTCTTGTTTTTCTTTAACTAATTTAAATCCATCTAATCTTGCTCTTTTTGGACATATTTTATTACAAATACTACATCTTGAACAAATACCTCTAGCCTTACCATTTTTAATGTGGATACAACTTACTGGACATACAAATTTACATATTCCACAACCATTACATCTTTCTTTATCAACTATATATCCATTCAATCTATTTTTAGATATTGCATGATTTGGACAAGTATCAAAGCAGATTCCACAGCTAATACAACTGAAAGCTTTTCCATTAATCATACGAATTGATCCAGTTGGGCACCGTTTAATACATTCTCCAATTCCTTCACACTTGTTGGTTGATAAATACATTTATTTTCCTTCCAAACAATTATAATGCAATAATCTTATAATTTTATCTATTGTAATATATTTCTACTTGCTAATTTACAGTATTCACTATAACTTTTCCAACTATCATTCCCATAGCTCCAGATAAGAATCCTGTAGCTATTGGTAAATCATCATAGTAAGGAAATGGTCCTAACTGCCATGCTACTAAAACAGCTACAATTAATATTACTGCAAACGATGATTTAGTAAATCTCGTTTTATTCTTAGTACTATCTTTATTTAATGCTAATCCTACTACAAAACCAATGATAAATCCAAATATAATTGGTCCTAAGCTTAACACATAATTCACCTACTTTTAACTATCTTAATATTAAATAATTTTAATCAGAGTCTTCAATTCTTCTAAATTGAGAAAATGCAATTACAATCGCACTTAACCCTACAAATACTTTTAAACCTACAAGAATATTTAGGTAAGGGACAATTCCAGCATTTGTCACATCTGGATAATGGAATATATTCACTATTGAACTTGCAATTAAATGATAAAAATCAGTACCTGTATTGTACAGGAAAAATCCAGTAGTAAACAACCCAACAAGACCTAAGAATATGTATCCTAAAGCACCTACACTTTCGACAGTTGATATAAAATCATGTGATAGTTGTATTGGGCTTTTTTCTACACCATAAGTTATTACACATAATATTATTCCACCTGCTATCATAGCACCACCTTGAAATCCTCCTCCTGGTGTAATATGACCTCCAAGTATGGTTAATATTCCAAGACATATTATTATAAATGCAGCTGGAAAGACAAATATCTTTAGAATTGTACTCATTCAATCACCTTCTACTATTTTGATTAATCATCGTCTTTTAATATGCCTCTTCCAAACACTAAAAGAACTACAACTACTGAACTTACTAAGATTAATGCTTCACCTAATGTATCATAGCCCCTCCAGTCAAATACAATTAATGTGACCATGTTAGGAGCTATTCCAGTTCCTAATCTATTGTAAATTTCACTTACTCCAGGGGTAATGAGTTTATCTAATTCAAAAAGAGCACTAAATAAGCTTACTGTAAATAAGGCAGTACTCACTACTAAAATTAAAGTTCTAAGACTATTATTTTCCAATTAAGATCCTCCTCAAGTTAACAAGAGACTTATCCAAATATTTCATGGTTTAAACCCCCAATAAATAGATGTGACCAAAATCCCAAGAGTCAAAATCATGTAAAACATCATTTTATTAAGGGAATCATTTTGTTCTCTTTTTAATTTATTAATTAAAGGCATACCAGTAATTAAAAATAGCCCTAAACCTAAAACAATCAAGACTGTAAGCATAATATTTAAATGTCTAAGCATAATAGTTGCAATTAATACAGTAGAAACAATAGTTAATTCAGCAGCCATTGCAGATGAAACATTTTGATTTGTAGTTGGATCTTTCCTAATATTGCCTTTAAATTCTTTAATTGAGCTATAAATCATGGCATAAAGATCCATTTATATCAAACCTCCAACAAATCCACTAAAGCCATTTGTAACTAATGTAGGCATAATTCCCAAAACAATACATATAACTATCAAAACAGCCATTGCAAAAATACTTGATCTTGGAACTCTAACATCCTCAACAATCAGATTCTTTGGTTTTGGTTTAAGATATATTGAATGGAATGCTTTCATAAAAGTCATGAATGTAATTATACTTATTAATATCATTATTATAGCAAGTTCAGGAAGATTATCATTTAAAGCCGATTGAATAAGCATTAGCTTACTTTGAAAACCATTTAAAGGAGGAACTCCTGCCATTGCAAATCCACCGAGAAGAACTATAATAGCTATTTTAGGATTATTTTCAATGAGTCCTCCTAACTTAGTAATATCAGATATTTTAGTTAGATACAAAATCACTCCAAAACCAATAAACAATATTGCTGTTATTATTATCTCATTAAGACCTTGAAACAAAGCAGCAGTAAGAGATAATTTTGTTCCAATACCGAATCCAAGACCAATGTATCCAAGTTCTCCAACAGCTAAAAATCCTATCATTCTCTTAAAATCATTTTCCATGATAGCCATTGTAAGTGAGAGAATCATTCCAGATAGTGAGAAGAATATTAGGAATACTTCAAGAAGAGGTAAGCTTGAGTAGATTCTAAATATTGTAATACCCAAACTGATAAATATAACAACTGATAATGCTTGAAGCAATGCACTTCCACTTGGGACAGCTTTACTGTATATTGAAGATTTGATTGTATGGAATGGTGGTAAACCTACACTATACAACCAACCAAAGAAAATCAACCCAAAAGAAAACAAGAAAACAGGTGAACTTGTGTTTATGAGTCCATTTTTAACTGCATAGACTATATCAGTTATATTTACACTTCCAACCAAACCAAGCAAAAATCCTATTCCAATAAGAAGTATAGGTCCTCCTACTGAGCCTAAAAGTAGGTATTTCATAGCGACTTCATATTTCAAGTCATCGGTAGAAGCCAATACTATTCCTACTTGAGCTACAATAGCTATTTCAAAAAATATGTACATATGAAATATATCATCAGATAAAAGCATAGCCGTTACTGCAGCTAAACCCATGAACATCAAAAACATGTATGAACCAGGAATTCGTTTTCTCTCACCAAGTGTAGTAAGAATACATAAGAATCCTACCACAAACAGAAAAAATAGTAATATCCTTTGTAAACTTTCAAAGGAGTAAGTTATTCCAATATGGAAAGTTGATAATGCACCATCTGAAATATAAGATGGAAGTGAATTCAACAAGTTTCCGTTGTCTATTAATGGAGCATGCCCTCCAAAATAATGAAGACCATAGTTGGATAATATTGGGATGATTGGTAAAACAATAGCCACTAAGAATGAAAGTATTTTTACAGTAGTATTCTGCTTACTAAAAAGGTTTAAAAGTATAGCAACTATTATGGGGACAATGACCATTAAAGGTATTAAATCATTCATTTTTTATCACCTAATATTACAGATGCACTTAAACTACCATGTTTATTATATAAAACCATAGCTATTGCAAGCATAATAGCTAAAGTACTTGCTCCAATAACTATACTTGTAAGAACTAAAGCATGAGGTAGTGGATATGCTGATTTTGAAGCAAACCACTCTGGTGTCATACCTGGTAGAAATATTGGGACTATACCATCTGGTCTATAAGCTAAGGTGATTAAAAACATATTTGCTCCTTCCTCGATAAAGGATAGACCAATAATTTTTTTAATTATATTATCAATGAAAATAGCCGCATACAATCCAATGATTATAAAACTTCCTGAAGATAACAAAGCAGCTAATTGAGTATCAATCATCTTTATCAACTCTTTGAGTTTTGTATATAGCTATAGCTAAAAATACTGGAACAATCGCAGCACCAACAATAGCTTGAGTCAATGCAACATCTGGAGCAAGCAAAATCTGGAAAAGAAAAGCTATACATCCCCCACTTATTCCTGTAAGAATAGTAGCCTTAAGCAGATCTCTTTGTACAAGTGCAAGAATTGATCCTAAAATCCCAACTATCATTACTATATACTCGATCATTTTCAATCCTCATGTATTATATTTAATTTTGAAACTGTATATCTATCATCCTGATCACCAACAATCTCTTCTTTAAATTTTTCTTCTTTAGAATCATCTTTATACTCAATATTTGATAGATCCTCTATTTTGGATTCATGACTGCAATCATCTTCACCATAGTAGTAAGCATTTGCCATTGCATGTGCAACTATAGGGGCTAAAATAAAGTAAACACCTGCTAAAAGTGGTTGATCCAGTCCAATCATTGCTAAAACTCCTGCAATATCCACAATACCAAGAATATGTATTCTAACATAGACAACTTTATCCATATCATCATTAAGCCTTAAAATTCCAATAGCTGTGATTATAACCAGAATAGAAGATATTATTAAACAAGCAGATTGAAATATTTCAACTATATTAACCATGTTTTTCTCTCCTTAAAACCATTGAAAAGGCAATCGTACCTACAACTCCAAGAATAAGTAGTGCAAGAGCAATATCTTTACAAAATTCGATATTGTATATTCTACCAACTACTAAAAGTAAAACAGCTATTCCCAATGAGAATGTAGCACTTCCAATTAGTCCCATGGCTATTGTTCTTTTGGTTGTGATTTTAACAGCAATTATTAAGAATATAACAAGAGAAATAACTAAAATATATTGGCTAATTAAGAGCATCTCCATCTGTATCACTCTTTACAACTTTTTTTAATAAATTTTATAATAATTATTATAATTTATTTTACTAAATATTATACAAATGTAGTTCTTATTTTTTTACTCTAACATTTTAGAAATATAAC
>JAISZW010000122.1 GCA_031284445.1 Candidatus Methanovirga basalitermitum
GAAATGAGTTGGATTTAAAGAATATTCATGCTTATACGAAGAGATCTGTTTATAAATATGTGTATTTGAATGTACTTTTAGTAGGAATACTAATTTCCAAAGGTTACAATGAAATTAAATCATAGAGAGAGAGAGAGAGAGAGAGAGCAAGTGATTTATTTAGATGAATATTTTAGTGATGTTTCATTGATTTCTAAACTTTTCTATCAGGTTTTGATTAATCGAAACCTTTATATATGGGAATGATAATATGATATATTATATTATCGAAAACTTGGTAACACTTTTAAAATTGACGAAAAATATGTTGATGATTTATATTTAAATGAAGTTTATTGAGACTTATATCTGAGAAATATAACTGATTTGTTTAATTTGTCTTATTATGTAGCAAAGTAAAAAAAAGTTATATTATTTGATTTTTTGATAGTATTCGACAAGGAAAAAGTCGTTAAAACCATAAAAAAAACTGGGTCGTGTTTTTTGGTAAGTGAGTTTGCGACCTTAAATTCCAACTCAAAAAACTTAAAAAAACTCAGGTGTATTATATGGGGGTGGTTTTTCTTCATTTTGATTCTCTATAACTGCCCCCCGAAATAAAAATAATCAGAGAAATAAATAAAAAGGGTGATAAATATTATGTATAAGAAAAAATTAATAAGTTTGTTAATAATAGGAGTAATGGTAGCAAGTACTGTTAGTAGTAGTTTTGCTGATTTTTCAGTTAGTGATACCTTTGGTGATAATGGTACTTTCACATGGGAAGATCATTCAGATAGCGCTGTGAATAAATATATTTATGGTGGTTATGGTTTAGGTTATTGGGATAAATTAGGAAGCCTTGATGGTCGTAACAAATTAATTTTAAATAATTGGAAGGCATGGTTTAAAAATCATGATTATGCATATGCAAGATTCTATTATGAAATAATATTGCTATCTGAAACTGCTGCTACACAAAAATACTTGATCAATCAAAATGATAATGTAACATTAAAAACTAACTCTGACGGTGGTAGAGCTTGGATAGAGTTATGGGTTAATGGTGTTAGATTAGAAAAAGTATGGGCTTAAATAGGTGATATAATTATGTATAAGAAAAAACTATTAAGTTTGTTAATAATAGGAGTAATGGTTTTAAGCTGTATGAGTTCTGTTAATGCATATGGTGATGTAGTATTAATTGCTGACGCTGGTAAGAGGTAGGATTGAATATCAATTGGCATGATTATTAGGGTATATTTATCATAAGTTCATATTCGCAGGATATGATGGTAATCAACATGATTGGGTTTATGATGTTAACGGGCAAAAAGCCGTTGTTGATACTGATAGATATATTGTTAATAAGATCAAAAAAGATGGATTTGCATATTTAAATTTATATTATAAAGTTAATTATGTTGGTTCAACTGATTGGACTAATAAATTTTACATACATGCTAATGATACTGTAGATATTACTACTAACACTTATCCTGGGTGGATGTTTCTTACACCTCCCGATATTTCAATCGAAGTTAAAATAAATGGTTCACAGGTTGCTTATGTGAGGAATAGGGTGTGGGGATGAAAGAAACTATAGGTAAAATAATATTCTATCTTTTCCGTTCTTATTTGAGTATTATTGATGTTTATGCGCATGGAGACAAATATAAATTTAAGGATGAAAGACGAACTTATATCAAGTACATGAGTTTATAATAATTAAGTCATAGAAGATGAGGAAACCTTAAGATGACAGTATAAAAAGTATTATTAATACAAATAAAGATAATAGTATTATGATACTATTTAATAAAACTAAAAATAAAAAAATTTCTGAAGTTGATATTGCAGATAGCTATTTTAAAAGACTTAAAGGATTAATGTTTAAGAAAAATATAGAAAGAGGATTAGTATTTAAGGTTCCTGAAAGTCAGCATCCGTTAAGGTCTTCAATACAGATGTTTTTCATGAGAACTTCATTGGATATCTTATTTATAAATGAAGAAAATAAAATTCATGAAATGGTAACATTGAGGGCTTGGAACATTTATGTTCCTAAAAAACCAGCGAAATATATAGTGGAATTAAAGGAAAATACCATAACTACAAAAAATATTGAAATAAATGATGAAATTATTATAAAATGTGGATAATTCTTGAATTTTGTTAATGGCATATAAAATCCAGTTAAATATGGTTTTTAATTTCATTTGGATGTTTTAAAACATAGATATTTGACATTAAGACTAATTTATGAGAATTTTCAATATCTACTTCTCTCATATATATTGTGATGACTTTTCCTTCAGAAATTGCACCATACTGACAAGAGTTTTTGCATTCACCACATCCAACACACTTCAAAAGGTTAATCTCAGTTTTAGGTATTATAGCACCTTTTGAACATTTTTTCGCTGCTTCACATTCCCTACAATCTGCACAGCTTCCAAGTTCTAACTTTGAAGGCAAAATTGTATGAACATCACCTAATTCCATATCTACTGGGACTATTAAGGTTTGAACTCCACCTTTACCTGCTTGAGCAACACAATTTGTAACCAATGTGTCAGAAATACCATTTACAATTTTAGCAACAGAGTTTGATGTTGCTGGTGAGACAATTAAAAGATCATATTTTCCAAGAGAGAATCTTCCAGATATAGGATAACTGAATCTTTGATCACTATCAAGAGCCAACTCTTTATAATAACCTCCAGTAACTCCAGCCACCTTTTCATACAATCCATACATCTTTAAAACTTCTAAACTTGATTGGGAAAGAAATATTGTAATTTCATGTTCCTTTGATAGTTCAACTAACAAGTCTACAGATTCTTTTAAAAGATGACCAGCACCAGTTATTGCCCAACCAACACGCATAGTAATCAACACATTAATATACTCATAAGTTAATATAATCATAACCTTCATCAGAATTAAAGGCATAATGTAGTTTAGTGTACTGATTCATTAATTCAGTAACATCTTCTGTAACATCTTTATCATCAATAGCTACCTTTTTGAAAAATTCAGCGATTTCACTCATTTCTGATTCCTTCATACCTCTTCTTGTAACTTCTTGAGTTCCTAATCTAATACCTGAAGGATTATCACTTTTATTTACATTATCAAAAGGCAAAAGATTTTTATTTAAAATTATATTATTATTCTCAAATCTTTTAGCTAAAATAGAAGCACTCTCTACTTTGGACATGTCCAAAACTATTTGATGAGACTCTGTAAATCCTAAATCTTCACATAAAACATCAAATCCTAAATCATAGAGAGCTACTCCAAGAGCTTTTGCATTTTTAATTATTTGTTTAGCATAATCTTGACCAAAATCGAGCATTTCAGCAGTAGCTATTCCAAGTCCTGCTACATGATGAAGATGATGATTACTGACAACACCAGGAAATACAGCATCATCGATTTTTTTGCTGTGTTCACCCTTAGAAAGAATTATTCCGCCTTGAGGTCCTGGAAATGTTTTATGTGTACTTCCAGCTAATAAATCTACTCCATCTTTTAATGGATCTTGAAATTCTCCTCCAGCTATTAATCCTAAAACATGAGCACCATCATACATTAAAGTTGCTCCAACTTCCTCGGCTGCTTCCTTTGCTTCTTCAACAGGGTGTGGGAAAAGGAATAAACTTCCCCCTAATAAGATTATTTTAGGTTTTTCTTCTAATGTTTGCTTTTTAAGAGCATCACCATCAATGTTCATGGTTTCAGGGTTGAAATAGTGAGGGATAAGTTCTAAACCTCTTATACCTGCAGCACCAACTTTTGAATGGCTAATATGTCCTCCGACTGGAATTTCTAAAGCTATTATTTTATCTCCAGGTTTAGAAAATGCGAAAAATCCTGCTAAATTAGCAACAATACCAGAAGTGGGCTGTACATTAACATGTTCTGCATTATAAAGCTTTTTTGAAAGTTCAATTGTTTTTTCTTCTATTTTATCAATGTATTCACAGCCTTGATAAAGTCTGTGTCCAACTAAACCCTCGGCATATCTGTGGGATAAATCTGAAACCATAGCTTCTTTAACTTGAGAACTTGTGATATTTTCACTTGCAATAAGATTTATACTATCTTTCATCCACTGGTTATGCTCTTTCATAGTATTTTGAATATATTCAACTGAATTTTGAAACATAAAATTTACACCTAATTTAATTTATTTATAAATAAAAGTAAATTTTTCCAAATAACTCCACACTTTTTTACACTCTCATTTTACACAGAAAAAATTAAAAATAATTATTTCCAAGCTGAATAAGTGAAAAAAAAGGGAATTGCATAAATCGTAAATCTGCTAAAGAACATTCTTTATTATTACTAAGATTTAGTAATAATACATTATAACGATTCAATAATGGAAAATGAAGGTAAGTTTAATATATCTAATATTATGGAAAAGGATTGTTACATTTTATTTTTTATTGTTCCATATTGGAGACATTGCTCTTAATCTTTCAACCGATATTTTAATGGTGTCAATGACTTTTTTAACTTCTTCTTCAGTATTT
>JAISZW010000124.1 GCA_031284445.1 Candidatus Methanovirga basalitermitum
TTTAATAATTAATTTTTAATTTGGATGTACTTTTGGAAAAAATATGAAATCTGATGGTATATCATGTTGAATCTCTATGGGGATTCCGTTGATTTTTCATATTTTTGAGACACATTGATTTTATATTAGAGGTTATGAAAACCTTATTAAATCTTGAAGACATATCATAGATATTGTTTTATTAGGTACTTAAAGTTATTGATTCTAATATGGGTGTAACTTTTTGTGGAGTTTTTCTAAAATTTTCATAAAATATTTATGGCTCGATTATAAAACTTTTCAAGATATATTAATATTGAAAACTACTGAATAATGTTAAAATTAGTTTTATTTGAAATATTTTGAATTTATGAATAATAAAATTTAAGATAATTAAAAATATATTTTTAAGATGGTATAATAATAAAATGTAATCATTATAAAATATAGTTAATAATCAAAGTGTCTGATTATTATGAAAAATTCAATACATGATTGATTTTATTTATTTTAAAAGACTTCTACTTAATGATATTCATCTATTTCAAGAGACATAATATGTAATAGATGCAATAGCATCAGCAACATATTTAAATGATGTTTATCTATTTTAAGAGAAACCTTTTGATGAAACTTAACTTAATTAATTAAGCGAATTTTAATTCGCTGACAAGAAAAATCGGAGATTTTTCATGGTTCGAAAATCTTGATTATTAAAAGTCGAAGACTTTTAATTTAGGAGAATTTATTTTCCGATTGTTATCGAAGGTGTGGACGGAATAACTTAGGAAAACTTGTTTATTGCCAAAGGCAATTTAGAAGAATTGATTCTTCGTTCCCATTTCTTAAACTTTTTTTAAAAGTTTCTTATTTATTTTAAGAAATATTTTAAAATATTTGTACTTTTGAAGAAACTATGGAATTTGATGAGATATCATGTTAAATAACTACTGAAATTCCGTTGATTTTTACATTTAAGACACCTTTTACATTTAAGACACCTTGTTAATAATTATCTTATGTTATTGAATAAATCTTATTTTCCATGAAAAATTGTGGAGTAAAAAACATATTTTTAAAATTTATGTGATGGTATTATGAGAAATATTATTGTTGATAAATTAAGTCAAACACCAATTGAAGAACTTGATATAGAAATCGTTGAAAGAAAAGGTATTGGACATCCAGATAGTATTAGTGATGGGATAGCTGAATCTGTAAGTAGAGCTCTTTGTAAAGAGTATATGGATAAATTAGGTGAAGGAAAAGTTCTCCATCATAACACCGACGAAGTTCAAATAACAGCTGGAGAATCAAATCCTGCATTTGGTGGTGGAGAAATAATTAAACCTATTGATTTTTTATTGACTGGAAGAGGAGTTAGAAAATTCGATGGAGAAAAATTTGCTATTGATAGAATAGCCATCAAAGCAGCAAAAAAATATTTGGATGAAACGCTTATTAATTTCAATGTTGAAACTGATGCAGTTGTAGAATGTAAGATAGGTGAAGGATCTGGAGATTTGGTCGATGTTTTTAAAAGAAAAGGAGCAATTTCTTCTAACGACACATCGTTTGGTGTGGGCTATGCACCATTTTCAGAGACTGAAAACCTTGTACTTTCTACTGAAGAATTATTAAATTCTAAATCGTTTAAAAAAGGCAAATTCAAAGCAGTTGGAGAAGATATTAAGATTATGGGGTTAAGAGAAAAAAATAAAATAGCATTAACCGTTGCTTGTGCTATGGTATCAAGTCATGTTTTCGATGCAGAATCATACAAAGACACTAAAGCAGATTTAAAGGAAACAATTCTTAATTTAGCAGCTAAAAAAACTGATAAGAATGTTGAAGTGTTTGTTAATACTGCAGATAAGGAGGATTCTAATAGTGCAGAAGGATATTACTTAACTGTTACTGGAACTTCTGCTGAAATGGGGGATGATGGTTCTGTTGGTAGGGGAAATCGAGCTAATGGTTTAATAACTCCAAATAGACCTATGTCTATGGAGGCTACATCTGGAAAAAACCCTATTAATCATGTGGGAAAAATATATAATATTTTATCCAATCAAATAGCTCATGATATTGTTAATGAAGTTGAAGGTGTTAAACAAACCAATATAATGATTTTAAGCCAAATTGGTAAAGCTATTGACCAGCCAAAAGCAGCTACAACACAGTTAATTTTAGATGATGGTTATGAACTTGACAAGGTATCTAAAAAAGTTAAAGAGATAGTCGATGAATGGCTGGATAATATAACATCCATAACTGAAGGTGTTGTTAAAGGTAAGTATAGAACATTTTAATTCACGTTTAATATTTTAATCGTGTTTTCTATACTATTTTTTCTGTTTAATTATTTAAAAGATGCTGTTGCACAATTCAAATATTCAAATTTTGATTAAAACAGATATTTAATTTATATAACAATTAAAAACTATTTATAAATAAAAATAAACCATTATAATAATTTAAATTAAAAATAAATGAATTTACATTATCATCAGAATGAATAAGTAGTTTAAATCAACGAAGAATAAATTCTTCTAAATTAAAAATAAATTTTCAATAAGAAAAATTTTTAAATTGATTAATTTGTCTTATTTTTATTTAAATTATTTTATTAATCTTATAAACAAGTATAATTTTTAAATTAAATAATCTATAATCTTTTATTCATTGTAATATTAGATTTAAACGAGAATTAATTTTTGATTAAAATAATTGTGCAACAGCCTCTAAAAGAAAGTTCATTTTAAAGGATTTCATAAATTTACTATATTTTTTCTATTTTTTTATTTAAACTTTTTTATATAGTGTAGCACCAAATTTTTAGCATTAAAACTATCAGATCATATAATAAATAAATTAGGAAGCTTAGTGCCAAAATTAAAAAGTTTTTTACTATAATCAAATTTCTGAGAGAAAATTCAGAAAAGTTCTTGATCCGTTTTAAAGTTTTATATTTAAAATTCATATGCTACTTTTATTTGATAAGATAATTATTAACGGTATTTATTAGGAGATTTCAATGGCAATAAAAAAGGTTGGAAAGTCATATAATCATGTTGAGATTGAGAAAAGTATGCAGTTGTTCTGGCAAAAATTAGATATTTACTCTAAAGTGAAGACTTTAAGGGAAAATGGTCCAATATATTCTTTTTTAGATGGTCCTCCTTATTGTAGTGGTGTGATTCATTTGGGAACAGCTTGGAATAAGATTATAAAAGATTCTCATATTCGTTACAAGACTATGAATGGATTTAATATTCGTAGACAGCCTGGTTGGGATGCTCATGGTTTACCTATTGAACTTAAAGTTGAACAGCTGTTAAATATTAAAAATAAGCACGAAATTGAAAAAAAGTATGGTATTGCCAATTTTGTAAGTAAATGTAAGGATTTTGCTCTTAAAAATAGAGATATGATGAGAGAACAATTTGAAAATCTTGGTGTTTGGCTAGATTGGGATGAATCGTATATTACAATAGATCCAAAGTATATTGAATCTACTTGGTGGACACTTAAAAAAGCTAATGAAAAAAACTTGCTTATAAGAGACTTTAGAGTTATTAGCATTTGTCCAAGGTGTGAAACCGCTCTTGCTGCTGCTGAAATTGATTATGAAATAGAAGAGGATCCGTCTATTTTTGTTAAATTTCCACTTGAGGAGAATTATTTAAAGGATAGTGAACTCGATGAATACTTTTTGGTTTGGACAACAACGCCTTGGACTCTTATTGCTAATTTAGCTATTAGTTATAATCCTAAATTTATTTATGTTTTTGTGGAGTATGAAGATGAAGTTTTGGTTTTAGCTGAAAGTTTAGTCGATAAAATATTTGAAGGTAAGGAATATGAAATTTTAAAAACTGTTGAGGGCAAAGAACTTCATGGATTAAGTTATATTCCTCCACTTTTAGAAGAGGTTCCTAAACAATTAGAGTTGAAAAATATTAAGGATTCTAATAGAGAAAATGTTAATTACTATAAAACTTTACCTGGAGATCATGTTGAATTAACTGAGGGTACTGGTTTGGTTCATACTGCGCCAGGTCACGGTCTGGATGATTTCGAATTAGGTAAAAAATATGGTCTACCAATTCTCTCTCCTATTACAATTTCAGGGGTTTTTACTGAAGATGGTGGTAAATATAGTGGTAAATATGCAAAGGATGCTGATGAGGAAATAATTGAGGATTTAATTTCAAAGAATATTTTATTTAAAAAAGGGAAAATTAAACATAGATATGGGCATTGTTGGAGATGCAATTCCCCTATTCTTTATTCAGCTACTGAACAATGGTTTTTGAAAGTGACCGATATAAAAGATAAGATGTTATCTGAACTTGATAATGTAAGTTGGATTCCTTCATGGGCTGGTGAAAGTAGATTTAAAGATTGGGTTGATAATGCAAGAGATTGGACTATTTCACGCCAAAGATATTGGGGTATTCCAATACCAGTATGGATCTGTCAAAGCTGTGGAGAAATTAAAGTTATTGGTTCTTTAGATGAATTAAAAGAAAATTCGATAAACAAAATAACAATCGATGATTATGATATTCTTCACAGACCTCATGTTGATGAAGTTATATTTAAATGTGGTGAATCTGGTTGTGATGGGTTAATGAAGAGAGTTCCTGATGTTCTTGATGTTTGGATTGATTCTGGTGTAGCTGGATGGGCATCATTACACTATCCTTTAGAAAAAGAAGGTTTTGAAAAATGGTATCCATATGATTTTATTACTGAGGGTCATGATCAAACAAGAGGCTGGTTTTATTCACAACTCGGAGCTGGGATTATTGCAATGGATAAGGTTCCATATAAAAAGGTTTTAATGCATGGTTTTGTTTTAGATGAAGATGGAAAGAAGATGAGTAAATCTTTAGGTAATGTTGTAAGTCCAGAAGAAGTTGTAGAAAAATATGGAGTTGATGTTCTAAGGTTCTATCTTTTATGGGCATCTAAACCATGGGATGATTTGAAATTTGTATGGGATGAATTGAATAATATAAATAAGATGTTCAATGTACTGTGGAACATTTACTTGTTTTCAACAACTTACATGTCTTTAGATAATTTTAATCCTAATGAAACTAATCTTAAATTCAGAGATGAAGATAAATGGATTGTATCTAAGGTGAATTCATTATCGAAAAAGGTAAGTGACGATATGGAACGATTATTCTTCCACAAAGCAACAAGAAGAATCAATGAATTCATATTGGATGATTTAAGCAGATGGTATGTAAGATTAATTAGGGGAAGAACATGGATTGAAAAAGATGATCCTGATAAATTAGGGGCATATTATAGTTTATATATGGCTTTAAATTTGTTAATAAAAATAATTACACCAATTACACCATATATAGCTGAAGAAATATATCAAAACTTAATTGTAGGTGTTAAAAATAGCTACAAAGAAAGTATTCATATGGAAAGTTGGAAATATTCTAATGAAGACATTGACACTATTTTAGAAGAAAATATGGATACTGTAAGGAATATTATTGAAGCTACTGCAAGAGGGCGAGACATTGCAAAATATAAATTAAGATGGCCAGTAAAAGAAATCACAGTTATTTCTCAAGATGAAAAAGTAATAAATGCTACAAATAGCCTTCAAGATATAATTAAAGATCAATCTAACACTAAAAAAGTCATCTGTCTGTCAAAATTCCCAAACCTTAAATATATCTCTAAACCTAATTTAAAAACATTGGGTCCAAGACTTAGACAAGATATAAAGATAGTTAATGAATTCTTAGAAAATGTTGATTCATCTAAACTTAAACAAGAGTTAGATGATGCCAGTAAAATTGTTATTGGTGATGATAAAAATATAGAATTATCTGAAGAAGATATTTTGTTTGAAATTGTGGTTCCTGATAATATTGTGGGTATGGAATTTGAAGGAGGAACAGTATTTATAAATACTGAAATTACAGATGAAATACTATCAGAGGCAATGGCTCGTGAAATTATAAGACGTATTCAAGATATGCGTAAAGATATGGATTTAGATATTGAAGAAAATATTTCAGTTTATATAGAATCTTCAGATGAAATTAAACACCTGATCACAGGTCAAATACCTCTTATTTCTAATGAAATAAGAGGAAATATTGAGTTTAAAGAGATTACTGAAGAATTAGAATCAGATGAAACATATGAAAAAGATTGGAAGATTGAAGATGAGAAGCTTAGAATCATGATTTCTATATAATAATCATGTTTTGGAAATTTGAAAGTATAATGATTGGTAAAAGTATAAATATCAGGAAAAAGAAAATATTATCGCTAAATTAATAATATGAGATTTTAGAGCATATATATGTGTTCTAATTTTTGTGATATGATGTTTAAAGAAAAAAAATATGGCAGAGTTGCTAAAAATATTCCTAAAGGGTTTTATTCTGCTAATGATTTTTTTGAATATCTTTTTAATAATAAAGATATGATTTGGATGGGTCAAAATACTAACCATCTACATAAAGAAGATTATATTTACAACGGAATGGCAGAATGTTTAGAAAGTAGAGAATATTCTAAATATCCTCCTTCTGAAGGATTTTCAGAACTCAAAAGCTTAATACTAAACGATTTAGGACTGAAAGATAGTGAGGTTTTAATAAGTTCAGGAGGAACAGACTCACTTTATCTTGCTATGAATACTATTTTAGAACCTCACCATAATGTAATCACTACTGATCCAGGTTATTTAATTATAGATAATTTTGCAAGTAGGTTTGCCAATAAAGTTATCCAAATCCCTATTTATAACAAAGAATGTGGTTATAAACTAACACCAAGGCTCCTTAAAGAGAACATGGATAAAAATACTAAGATAGTTGTTCTTATTGATCCACTAAATCCATTAGGCACCGCATATACTTCTGAAGAGATTGAAAAATTTGCGAAAATAGCTATTGAAAATGATATTTATCTGATTCATGATGTAACATATAAAGATTTTGCAAGAGAACACTACTCTATAGCAAAATGTGCTCCAGATAATAGTATAACCATTTATAGTTTTTCAAAAGTATTTGGAATGGCAGGATTGAGAATTGGTGCTATGGTGTCTAATGTGGATGTTATTTCAGCTGTTAAATCTATAATAATCAATGATTTGGGAACAAATATAATTGCTCAAGCAGGAGCAATATCTGCCATAAAATCTAAAAATAAATGGATAGATGATATTGTAAACACTACGAGAAATAATCAAAAGCTAATTAAATCAATGATAGACGATGTCAATGATGTTTTCATTGTAAACTATCCTTCTGATGGAAATATGTTAGCTATTGATGTTGAAAAGGCAGGAATTAACTCAAAAGAACTTGCAGAATATCTTTTAGATAAAAATATCTTTACAAGAAGTGGAACTTATACGAGTTCTCGTTTTGGAGATAAATATCTTAGGATTAGTTTTTCTATCCCTGAAGAAGAAGTTAAGATCTTTAATCAAGAGTTTCCAAAAGCAATTGAAGTTCTTAGAAAATAAGTTAATGGAGGAATTTTTATGCAATTAAGTGCAAGAAATATAATAGATGGTAAAGTTAGTGATGTTGAACTTGGTGCTGTAATGGCAAAAGTTAAAATAGAGGTTTCAAAGCCTGGAATAATAACTGCTTTAGTTTCAAAAGAAGCAATTGAAGATTTAAATGTTAAAAAAGGAGATGATATTTCAGCTATTATAAAATCAACTGAAATAATAATTGCTAAAAAATAGCTTTTTGAATTGTTCAACTTTCTGATAGATGAATTTTGGTATTGAATAAAGAATATTAGTTTTTGAAGAAGAATTAAAGAATTCACTTGAGTTTTAAGATGATAAAATGTTGAAGGATCTTGGATTGAAAAAGAAATATGATTCAGATACAGATGATATGATTCATGATTTTTACACTCCAACTCTTTCTAATTCTTCTAAATATTACAGATTATCAGGATTCTTTTCTTCTACTGTTTTAAGAGCCGTTGCAAGAGGAATGAAAAATTTTATTAATAATAATGGAAAAATGTCTTTGATTTGTAGTGCTTTACTATCAGAAGAAGATATAGGAATTATAGAAAAGACAAACGAAGACCCTTCAAAGATTCTTGAGAAATATCTGATAGATAGGATAGACATTGAGGATGAGTTTACTAAAGATCATGTTGGAGCATTAGGTTGGATGCTTGCAAAAGGAAACCTTGAAATAAAAATAGCTATTGTGGATGAAAAAGGTACTGGAATGTTTCATCAAAAAATAGGGATCTTAGAAGATTTAGACGGTAATGGAATAGCTTTTAGTGGATCTAACAATGAAACAGAGACAGGTTTAAAGTACAATGTGGAAGATTTTAAAGTATTTAGGAATTGGTTAAAAGTCGAAGAAGAATATTTTCAACAAGACTATGATAAATTTTTTAAGTATTGGAATAATTTAAGTAATAGAACGAGGGTAATAGAACTCCCAATAGCTATTAAGGAAAAAATCATGAAAATAGCTCCAAAAAACCTTGAGGATATTCATTTAACAAGTTCTGATAAAGAGGTAGCTTGTCCTGATCTAGAAACTATTGAACACCAGGAAACGATGAAATTAAGAGATTATCAAAAAGAAGCTATTGAAAATTGGTTTAAAAATGGTAAAAAAGGAATATTTGAAATGGCAACTGGGTCTGGCAAAACATTCACTTCGTTAGAAGCTTATAAAAGATTAAGTGATGAAAAAAATGCTCTCTTAACAATTATAGCATGCCCAACCTCTCATTTAGTAGATTAGTGGGGAAAAGAAGTTGAAAATTATGATGTTGATTTTAATTTAGCTCATAAATCTCTTAAAGAAACCATGAAGAGAAGAATTACTAGAATGATTAATACAATACGAAAAGTGGATACTATATTATTTATTTCTAATAGAAATGAGCCCGAAAATCACTTCAAAACTTTTTTGTCTGGATTTAAAAGACTGTATGATAAGCATTTGATATATACTAATATTAGGCATTCAGAACATTCAGATTTTAGTTTTAAACAAGAAGTAATTAGTAATGAGATGGAATTTATTGAATTTTGTTTTAATGACTCATGGGAAGGTTCTTCGGATGAGAATAGCAGGGATTATAATCCTTTTTGGTGGTTGGGTAATGAAAATAACTGGGACAAGGTAATGAAACACATTAAAATATCCAATAAACATGATTTTTCTTAAACAAAGCTTGAAAATTAACAAAAATTTACATTCACAAACAATATAAAATCATTGATTTCAAAAATATTTCATCAGTAAAATTTTAGATAGTGCTTGATTGAATAGGGTGTTAGATTTTTGACAAAAATCGAAGCATGAACAAATCTATTTCGCCATGTTTTAAGGTTTTAATCATGCTGTTTTCTAAAAGTACATTTTTATATGGGATTTTAAATTAAAA